>CANFLJ010000082.1 GCA_947447815.1 Chitinophagaceae bacterium
GCATTAGGCTTATTAACTTCAATGCTGGTTTATAACCTTAAATAAAATAATATGGATTTTACGACTATACTTTTAAAAGCTTTCTGGTGTGGCTGGGGTGCTGTTGGTTTTGGCATATTATTTAATGTGCCTCCCCGTACTTTATTTGCTCTTTATATTGGTGGGGCGATAGGAGGCTTCTTGAAATTCTATTTATTAAGTATGTCCGTAGGAGTGGTGTTGTCTTCTTTTGTTGGTGCCTCTGTTATAGGTATATTAAGTATTCCTACTGCTCATTTCCGACATGTTCCACCCATGATTTTTGCTATCCCTTCTGTTATTCCGCTTATCCCGGGCATCTTTGCTTATCGTACTATGCTTGGACTGATAAAACTTAGTGGAACTTTGGGAGTTGATTATAATACAATCATGGCGGAGACTGTAAACAACGGTGTGAAAACACTTTTTATAATCATGTCCTTAGCAATGGGAGTGGCCATTCCAATGCATGTAATGCGGAAAGAAAGTGCCAAGAATATCAAACTAAAACACAGTAATCGTTAATGCTATTAACGCTAATAAAACTGATTGATAATCTTTTTTGCCAGTATGTTGGACATCTCGTAAGTTGCTCTGTAAGAATAGCCTGCTATGTGTGGCGTAATCAATACATTAGGTTGTTTTAATAGCCAGTCCAATTGTGCTTTCTCTTCGGCGGAATAGGTAGATAAAAATTCATTCTCCAGTACGTCTAATCCTGCTGCTTTTACCTGTCCTTTCTTTAAAGCATTTATCAATGCATTGGTGTTGGTTACCTTGCCTCTGCAGGCATTAATGAAGGTTGGCTTCTTTGCTAATCCATCAAAAAAATCTTCATTAGCATAGTAATACGTTTCATCGGTAAGCGGTACGTGAAAACTAATGATGTCTGCTTCCTTTTGTATAGTTTGCAACGTAGATTCTGTTACCTGCTCATTACCATAACCAGTAAGGTATTTATCATAAGCAAGTATGTTTACATTAAATCCCCTAAGCTTTTCTGCAAGCGATTTGCCAGTGTTGCCAAAGCCTATGATACCAAAGGTGGTTCCAAATATTTCCTCCCCACGATTCTTATCCCTGTTCCATTCTCCTTGCTGAATTTCCAGATAACTATTGATGATTTTATTTTTCAGGTTCAGCAACAGCCCCATTACGTGTTCGGCTACGGCATTGCAGTTTCCTTCGGGGCTATTGATGCAGGCTATTCCTTTGCTTTCCGCATAGGCAGTATCTATCAAGTCCATACCACTTCCCAGCCTGCCAATCCATTTCAATTGAGTGGCGGCATCTATCAGTCTTTTGTCTATTGCTGTTCTGGTAGTAGCTACTATCCCTTCTATCTCGGGCGCTAATGTCAGTATGCTGTTGTAATCTATGTTGGGTTGGTATATAATTTCTTTACCCAGCGCTTCAAAAGTCTGAATAAATATATCATGACACTGTCCTGCTACAATTATCTTACTCATGCTTGTTTCTGTTGCATTTTAAATGTGAGTGCAGCAAACTGATCGATGGTCAGTTGCTCTGCACGCTTATTAAAAAGGTCGTCTTCTAAGTCTTCTTTTAGGAACATTGGTTTTACTGCATTTCTCAACGTTTTTCTACGTTGATTGAAGGCGGTTTTCACCAGTAGTCTGAAATGTTTCTCCGATTTCATGTCGGGAATATCGGTTCTTAGTTTCATCTTAATTACCCCACTCATTACTTTAGGAGGAGGATTAAAAGATCCTGGTGATACATCAAACAAATATTCGGTTTTATAAAATGCACTAGTCAGTACACTTAATATACCATAGTCTTTATTGCCAGGAGCGGCGGTTATTCTTTTAGCTACTTCTTTCTGAAACATGCCTACCAATAAAGGCACTTGTTCTTTCCATTCCAGTACTTTAAAAAGTATCTGAGAGGAGATGTTATAAGGGAAGTTTCCTACCAGCATAAAGCTACCTTCAAAAGGAGCATCTGTTTTCAGGAAATCCTGGTGTATCAATTTGCCAGCTATAGCAGGGTAGGTGTGTAGTAGGTAATCTACCTTTTCCTGATCCAGCTCTACGGCTTTAAAATTGGTATCGGTAAATTGTAAAAGGTACTTTGTAAGTGCACCCGCACCAGGCCCTACTTCTAAAAGCTGAGCAGGCTTTTCCATTTCAATACTATCGGCAATCTTCTTGCAAATATTTTCATCATGCAGAAAATGCTGGCCCAAAGATTTTTTTAACGTGTATTGCATTTGTTATAATAAGGCTGCAAATAACCAATAAAAATCTTAATGATGCTTCATTGGTTCAAAACTATACCATTAATAAGGGAGAACTACAGCTTAGAGGCATCAAACCAGGAAGAGAAAGGAAGCTTATCTTTTGCCTGTTGCACATCATATATAAGTATCTTATAACACTGTACATCCAGTGTAGCATAAAGGTCCATTTTCTCGTTGAAATAAAATCCTACACCTATTGCATTTGCATTTTCTGAAAGTACTATTTTACGATGGGGCTCCGAGTTCATCCATAAATTGATAAATACCTCACACATACCTAGGTAAGTAGGTTTGGTAAGCGAACTTTCGGCAATACATTCCCCCATTAGCGAGTTTCTGATACCGGCTAATGCACCCCTGCTTTCGGCATTCATTCTATTGGAATCCAGCATATTGTAGTGACTGAAAAAGTTGTAATCAGCCATTGCTTTGGAGTGGAAGTATGCAGCGGTTTCCAGCGATATATGCCAGGGTAATACCGTTAAATGATGTTTTACTCTTTGTTCATTGATAGCAAAAAGCATACAGGCATTCAGCGTGGCATAATCTGGTTTTAAAGGATCGATTGACTGATTGAATTTACTATACTTTTTATAGTTTTTTTCAGTCACCAGATGCTTATCTGTAATGGATTGACCCTTACAGAAAGTACTTGCGGCAAATGCGATAATTACAAGAAGGTATTTATTCATATTCTGTAAAGATTATGAAGCTAATTTAAACAGAACTTTGTTAAGAACTTGTTTGAATTGATACTGCTAAGAATTGTTTAATATTTAAATCCGTTGCCACTAAAGTAAACCGGAGCATTGTTTACACCAGTATTGTAAATAAGGGCAGAATCGGAAAATCCATTCGCATTTGCATTCAGGAAAACTCTTAAGGCTATACTGCTATCCGCATAAGAATAGTAGCCATATCCTACGCCACTAGAGGATGGGGTAACCGGAGAATATACTTTGTTGGTTAATAGTAAATTGTAACTCTTTTTAGTAATAGGAATTTTGGTATTCAGTACTAAAGAACAATGGATACTATCGGTATAGGCGATGTCGAAATATGTGTTTGCGTCTTGAAATGTGTAGGAGGACGTATTGGTGTAGTCCCATTTGATAATACCATACTTATAGCTACCCGTAATGTTACTCATCGATACATCGGTACTGCTGGAATTGTTCACACTACCATTGGCATCTTTTAAACAGGATTGAAACAGGAAAGACAATAGGATAGACGTTGCGAAAAGTGTTTTCTTAAACATTTAAGTAAATTTAGTTGGCTCAAAAATAAGAGAAATAAACATTCCTATAATGGGACTACCTTCTCTTTTCCAAAATAATTTCTTTTCTGTCAATTATGGCTTCTATGTTTAATGGTCTTGCCAAGGCAGGATTCCAGTCCCAGTTTACATCTCCTAGCTTTACGCCAATAAAGGTTTGGTTGGTTTTATTGGCACTCAACCCTATATAGCTGATACTATCCTTAAACGGAAAAGGATTGGTAGTATCGGGAAACTGATAACTACTGTCTACAAAAGCCCACAGCCGTTTTTCGCCGGTAGAAGTTTTAGTAAAGGTAGTATCCAACCCAAGTATCAAACGCTTTAGATATACAACATCTAAGGTAGTTACCAAACCATCTCCGTTTACATCGGCTGCTATTAATTTGTAGGGTGAATTTAATAATGTTTTACCTAATACATGGCTCTGTACCAAAGCTAAATCTAAAGTAGTTACTCCATTGGTTTTATTGATGTCATTATTTTTTGAAAGCCTTATAGTATTATTCGAACCAGATTTTATACAACCGAAACGATAGAGTGAACTTGCTTGCAATGTTAAACCATTATTTAAAATACCATCAACAAGCTTAATTGGTTTGCCCAAATGAGTAATAATATTACCTGAAATACCAATACCTGTGACAGTAATGTTTATATTATTATAAACACTATCGCATCCCTGCAAAGTTTTAGCTGTATCTTTTAGTGATGCAGATGAAGTAAAGGTTATACCATTATAAACAACGTTATTGCAACTCGTAAAATTAATATTTTTAACTTTTGGAGGAATATTAGCAATAAAGTTTCCATGAGGTTCTGGTCTAAGTCCAGTTAAACAATAATTTATCAATGAATCATTAATAGTATTAATTATAGAGCAATAATTACTTGAAGAATTTGTTACAAATAATTTACTTCCATCTGGTGTAATGCTTACCCCTGAAGGGGCTGACCCAACAGAAATACTTTTAATGACAGAATTATTATTGGTATTAATAACACTGATAGAATTGCTATAGCCATTTGCAACATATAATTTATTGCTATTAGGTTTAAAGCATAAACTTCGAGGACTGCTGCCTACTGGAATGGAGGCTGTTATGGAATTAGTTGATGTATTTACAACTTTAACTACGTTATACACAACAAACGAAATATATAAATTTGCACCATTGTCACTTAAACATATTTGATTGGGGCTTATTCCTAAATTGATTGTTGACAATACTGTATTATTTGATGTATTAATAACACTTACAGAATTACTACTTAAATTTGCTACATAAACCCTTGTTCCAGTAGCGTTAATACAAATACTTGATGGATCACTACCTACAGGAATTGTTGCAACTACTGTATTATTTGATGTATTAATAACACTTACAGAATTACTGCTATAATTAGCCACATACAACAAATTACCGTTGGGATTTATAACTATTGGACCTGGATTGGATTGAACTGCTATACCTGAAATTACCGAGTCTGTGGAAGTGTTGATTACATTTACAGTGTCGTAACCAAAATTATTGAGTGAATTATTAGCAACATAAACAGTACTACCATTTGGGCTTATACTTACTCCTGCTGGATGACCTCCAACTTTTATTGTATTAGTTAATTGATTATTGATAGTATTTATAACACTTACTGTTCCATCGTTATAATTTGCAATGTAGGCATAAGGTGTTTTTTGTATACATTGCCCAAAAGCCCCAACACTTCCTACAACAAAAGCAATTAATAATAAAATTTTGTTCATAATTGTATTTTGAATCATTACCACAATTTTGCTAAAATTATTTTTTATAAAGTATTTTCCTTACTAACTTGTATGAAATTCACTCAGTCAACAATATCTTCTTTGGCCTTACAAATACCTTACTAGGCATTCTTGCCAACGCAGGATTCCAGTCCCAGTTTACATCTCCTAGTTTTACGCCTATAAAGGATTGGTTGGTTTTATTGGCACTCAACCCTATATAACTGATACTATCTTTAAAAGGAAAAGGATTGGTAGTATCGGGAAACTGATAACTACTATCCACAAAAGCCCACAGCCGTTTTTCGCCAGTAGATGTTTTAGTAAAAGTAGTATCCAATCCTAGTATTAAACGCTTTAGATATACAATATCAAGGGTAGTTACCAAACCATCTCCGTTTACATCCGCAGCTATTAGTTTGTATGGAAAGTTTAGTTTGTTCTTGCCCAGTATATGGCTTTGTATCAATGCCATATCTAAGGTAGTAATACCATTGGTTTTATTAATGTCGTTATTTTTGGAGAGTTTTAATGTTAAGTTTGAATTTGGCTGCGTTGTAATTAAGTAATTACCTACAGAATCTGTATTCACTAAATTAGATCCGATTAGGTTTTTAACTTCAACATTATTAATTGTTTTACCTAAAACACTCGTAACCTTTCCTTTCAAACTAAAGAACGCTCCTTTTACATATACAAAAATGGAAGATGTATCACTAGAACAACCATTAAGACTATTGGTGACTTTTACTGTATACAATCCATAAGATTGAGCTGTAGCATTTGGTATTATTGGATTTTGCAGTGTTGTTATAAATCCATTGGGACCTGTCCAGTAATACTTTAAACCTGAACAACTATTAACATAAAGATGAATTGTATCACCAATGTTTACACTATCAATTAAAGAATTTACTATTGGTTTACTGACTGTTGTAAATGTATCTATATAGTAATATAAGGTATCATTACAAGCACTACTTAAAATAGAAGCTAGCACCACTTTAATTGTAGACTTAAATTTTGGCAAATTAGCACCATGCATATTAATTCGAACAACCATATCAGAAAGATGATTAGTGTCAATTCCTAATTGCTTTCCAGTTACACTATCATAAACATAGTACCCTTTATATCCAGGAGGAGGAATAAAGAATACACTGGTGTCATTTTTACAAACCTTTAATGTGTCTCTGTAATTGGTGATATTTTTAAAAGTGGTGTCAATATCTACATATGCATATCCAAAATGACTTCCTGGGCTTCCAATTTCCCCTCCAAATGCGGGACTACATCCAGAACTAATGAATTGAAGGGTTAATGTTTTACCGCCCATATTTTTAATAAATACAGTAGCCGGCGTCCAAGTGGTATAATAAACATAATTACCATTTTGAGAAAGGGTAGGTGACCTTTTCCAATTTAACCCAAAGTATTTAACCAGAATGCCACCATCATCAACTGTTGAAAATTGAGTACATGATAGTATTTGTGTTACATCAGCAGAGTCAAATGCATTTACTGCAAAAAAGGGTTTTTCCCAGGTTTGGTGTCCTGCTCCAGGATCTTCAATAACAATTGCATAATAATATGTAAGCTTATAATTATCATTGTTAACTGGGATATGAATATTGTAGGATAAAGCTTGACATGTACTTGAAATAGAATCATTTCCTAGTTTGACTGAATGTTTTCCAGAACCATTAAAACTACAAACTACTGGAAAAAAACCATATGGATCATTTTTTTGATTAGTTGACGTTACTCTAACAACACCTGTAGGAGGAGTGGTTGTTAGCAAATACCCATTATTTGGGTTTAATAAGTTAGCACTAGTGGTATTATATCCAGTAAGAGGTATTGTGCCTACATTTGTATAACTTGATGGATTGTTTACATTATCGTAGTATACTTTCCAACTACTTAAGTTGATTTTTTCAAACCCAATGTTGGACTGTGAATAACCTATAACCGAGAACAAGGTCATTAATAAAGTAAGAATTTTTAGTTTCATAAAGGGAATTTCACCCCAAATATTCATCATTCTTCCCAATTACCCAAAAAATATACCCAACCATTACAGTTAGGTATACTTTATGTATCAACCTTAAACTTTTTAAACCTTTTAAACTTCTTGAACCTAAAACCCTATTTCACCATCTTCACCATCACTATTATTCCAAGGTCTACATTCTTTGCAGAATCAATATCCATAACAAGGTCTTTGTCGGCAAAGGTATCCATACTTAATCGGATGGTGATGGTGCCCACCAAAGCCGTTTTTAAACTCAATGCTCCTTCCAATCCTGATGTAGCAGTTTCTTCCGATTCTAGAATGGTGGCCTTTGCCCCAACTACAGGAACTGGTGCCCCATTTACCATCTCCATAATATGACCCGTAATAGTAACAGGATCGCCTGTGTTGATATATACCACACCCCACAAACGGGCATTTTTCCTTCTGCTTTCTACCGTTCCTTCATCATAGTGTGTTTCTACTTCATCCCAAACTTTTCTAACCACAATTGTTGCTTCGGGCAATAGTGCAAGTATTTTTTCTCTAGCTAAATTTAAAGCATCTAAAGCATCATTATGTGCTTTATTTTTTGCTTGCAGAATCATTAAATGATTATGCACGGTAAGCAACGTTGGGTAAGGAATAGCGGTACCTCC
>CANFLJ010000083.1 GCA_947447815.1 Chitinophagaceae bacterium
GTTGCGCCATCTTTTGGGGCTACCGATATTGAAAGGCTGGTAACCTTTCCAATAGAACAGGCCAACAGCAACATTAATGGCTTGAAAGAAATAAGAAGCTTCTCTCGATTTGGTCTATCGCTGGTAACCATTGTATTCAACGACGAAACCGACATTTACTGGGCCCGTCAGCAGGTAGCGGAAAGGCTACAGAAAGTACAGGCATTAATTCCTAAAGGTATTGGCCTGCCCGAACTGGGACCTATATCTACTGGTCTTGGAGAAATATATCAGTATGTAGTAAGACCCAAGAGTGGCTACGAAAACAAGTACGATGCAACCGAGCTTCGCACCATTCAGGACTGGATTGTACGACGACAGTTACTGGGTGTAAAAGGGGTAGCAGAAGTAAGCAGTTTTGGCGGTAAGCTAAAGCAATACGAGATAGCCATTAATGCTAATAAATTGCAGTCGCACAACATTAGTATCAATGATGTATTTACGGCATTGGAAAAGAATAATCAGAATACAGGTGGGGCCTATATTGAGAAAGGACCTACGGTATTATTCATCCGGAGCGAAGGGTTGCTGGGCAATAAAGAAGACATAGAAAATATAGCTATAAAGGCTACCAGTAGTGGTGCTCCGCTGTTTATAAGAGATGTGGCCGAAGTAAAGATTGGATTTGCTACCCGATACGGTGCTATGTGCTACAATGATAATGGAGAAGTAGCGGGAGCCGTAGTAATGATGCTGAAGGGGGCCAATAGTAGTGCTGTAATAAAGAATGTAAAAGAAAGGGTTGCGCAAATACAAAAGACCTTACCAGAAGGAGTAGTAATAGAACCTTTTCTGGATAGAACCAAGATGGTGAATAATGCCATTAGCACGGTAGAGAAAAACCTGTTTGAAGGAGCGCTCATTGTGATCTTTATCCTGGTAGTATTCCTTGGGAACTTCAGAGCTGGCTTGCTCGTAGCATCGGTCATACCACTGGCCATGTTGTTTGCCATCATCATGATGAATGCCTTTGGCGTAAGTGGCAATCTGATGAGTCTTGGAGCACTCGACTTTGGACTAATAGTAGATGGTGCGGTAATCATAGTAGAAGCCGTAATGCACCAGTTGCAGCATAGTAAGAAGTTTAATAATGTAACTAAACTATCGCACAAGGAAATGGATAAGCAGGTGGGTAATGCTGCAGGCAAAATGATGAATAGTGCAGTGTTTGGTCAGATTATTATTCTGATTGTTTACCTTCCCATTTTTACTCTGCAAGGTATTGAAGGAAAGATGTTTAAACCAATGGCGCAAACTGTTGCTTTTGCACTGATTGGAGCATTTATTCTCTCCCTGACTTATATACCCATGATGAGCTCGCTGGTATTGAGTAGAAAGATAAAACATGCTCCTAATTTATCGGATAGAATCATGTATAAAGTAGAGCGCTTTTATCAGTACTGGCTTACTAAATACTTACAGTTTCCAAAGCTGATTCTTTCTTCTGTGTTCGTCATGTTCATAGCTGCATTATTTATTCTGTTTAATCTTGGAGGTGAATTTATTCCTGCTTTGGAAGAAGGCGATTTTGCGGTAGATACCAGGGTGCTGACGGGCAGTAATATTTCTACTACCATTGAGCATACACAGAAGGCGGCACATATTTTAAAAACAAGGTTCCCCGAAGTAGAGAAGATTGTAACTAAGATAGGCAGTGGCGAAGTACCTACCGATCCTATGCCAATGGAAGCCAGCGATATGATGGTGATACTGAAAGATAAGAGTCAATGGACCTCAGCTAAAACCTTTAATGAGTTATCCAAAAAAATGAGCATTGCCCTCCAGGATGTACCGGGTATTACCGCAGGTTTTCAATATCCTGTGCAGATGCGTTTTAATGAACTGATGACGGGTGCCAGACAGGATGTAGTTTGCAAGATATTTGGCGAAAACCTTGATACACTTGCTTTGTATGCCGATAAACTGGGTAAGGTAGTTAATTCGGTATCGGGAAGTCAGAACATATTCATCGAGCCTGTTACTGGAATGCCTCAGGTAATTATAGGGTACAACAGAGCCGCCATAGCGCAGTACAATATGAATATTGACGACATTAATAATGTAGTAAATACTGCCTTCGCAGGACAGAGTACCGGACTGGTATTTGAAGAAGAGAAGAAGTTTGATTTAGTAGTAAAGCTGGATAATAGTCAAAGAAGAAACCTGGAAGATGTACAGAACTTATTGATACCTACTCCACAGGGTACACAGATTCCTTTGTATCAACTTGCTAATGTTGAGATCAAGAATGGACCGAACCAGATACAAAGAGAGGATGCTAAACGGAGGATAGTAGTGGGCTTTAATGTTCGTGGCAGAGATGTGCAAAGCATAGTAACCGAACTGCAGCAGAAGATAGAAAAGCAAGTAAAATTGCCATCAGGATATTATATAACCTATGGTGGTGCTTTTGAAAATCTGAATGCTGCCAAAGCAAGGTTAGCTATTGCCGTACCTGTATCGCTGATACTCATATTTATACTATTATACTTTGCCTTCAACTCCTTTAAACATGGACTATTAATCTACACGGCCATTCCATTATCTGCAATTGGAGGAATCTTCTTCCTGGCATTAAGGGGAATGCCTTTCAGCATCAGTGCAGGTGTTGGATTTATTGCCTTGTTTGGAGTAGCTGTACTAAATGGTATAGTACTGATAGCTGAGTTTAACCGACTTAAAAAAGAAGGGTTACACGATTTGCACAGGATAGTATTGATGGGAACAAAAGTGCGGTTAAGACCAGTGCTTATGACAGCCTTTGTAGCATCGCTTGGTTTTCTGCCAATGGCACTAAGTAATGGCGCAGGAGCAGAGGTACAAAAACCATTGGCAACCGTAGTAATTGGTGGATTGATGATAGCCACTTTCCTTACCCTGTTTGTGTTGCCAATATTGTATATGCAATTTGAAACAAAAGCCATTACGCTGTTGAAAGAAGATGGAGAAGATCTGGAGGCAAAAAACAATAATTTACAAAACGTCCAAAACAAAAAACAATGAAAGGAGCAACCATAAAGACGCCCATACTTGAAAGAGTACAGGAGCGTTTAAGCCATTGTAAATTTATCTTGCTACTGCTAATGCTTTGTGTAGCAGTAAACAGTACTGCACAAAAAGTGATAAGTTTAAAACAGGCTATAGATACAGCCTTGAAGAATAATATTTCGGTAAAGAATGATAAACTAAAAGCAGCCTATCAGGAGCAATTGATAAAGACTTCGGCCAACATTCCACAAGCAAATCTGGTTACAGAATTTGGGCAGATAAACAGTATCTATACTGATACTCGTTTTGGTATATCCCAAAGCTTTAGTTTTCCTACAGTCTATAGCAATCAAAAGAAAGTGCTGAAAGAAGACTGGAAATCATCGGTATTAAACATAGCGGTAAAAGAGAGTGAGTTAAAACGTTCTGTAGCTCAGTTATACTACTATATTGCTTATCTGAAAGAGAAGGAAAACCTATTGCAGAAAGCAGACAGTATTTATGCAGCCTTTCTAAGTAAGGCGAGTCTTAGATATCAGCAAGGGGAAACAAATCTGTTGGAAAAAACGACTGCAGAAACACAGAGAGGTGGAGTGCAAATGCAACTTAAAGCGCTGCAACAAGAACTTAAACTTTCGTTATTACAATTACAGTTGTTGCTGAATACTACCACTCTTGTAACAACAGATGGTAAGTTGAAAATAGCGTCGGCAGTATTAGTAGATAGTGCCGCCATTAACAATCACCCATTGATACAAATTACTACACAACAAAAAGTAGTAGCACAGGCTACTACCAGACTGGAGAAGGCAAAACTATTGCCCGATTTAAATGTAGCATATTACAATTCCAGTATCAAGGGTACAGGGGCAGACAACGTCTATTATAATGCATCCTCCCGATTTAGTTCTGCTCAGATAGGTATTGGAATACCCTTGTTTAATAGCGCTCAAAAGGCTAAAATTAATGCAGCAGGACTAAATGAAACCATTGCAGACAATGCTATTCAGCAGCAACTGAAAACTTTAAAGTCTTCGCTGCAGATAGCAGAATCGCAATATGAATCCAGCAAAGAAACGGTACGTTATTTCGAGCAGGAAGCCTTGCCCAATGCAACTGTAATATTGCAAACTGCCGACAAACAATTTGCGAATGGTGAAATAAATTATCTGGAATGGGTCATGCTGGTAAATCAGTCGGCAACTATACAGAACAATTATCTTGATGCCGTGAAAGTATTGAACGAATCGGTGCTTACCATAGAATATCTAACCTCAAAATTATAAGCAATAATGAAAAATATAATCATCATAGCGTTCATGTTTTTAATAGCTTCCTGCAGCCATAAAGAGAATCAGCCTGCTCAGCCTGCAGAGAAGATTCCCATTAATGAAAATAAGGTGGTGCTTACCGAAGCACAGTATAAATCGGCAGGCATAGAACTATCGAAACCTACCTTAAAAAGCATCTCCTCTATTATTAAACTTACGGGTAAGATAGATGTGCCTCCACAGAATATGGTATCGGTTAGTATGCCATTGGGTGGCTACTTAAAATCTACCAATCTATTACCCGGTATGCATGTAAACAAAGGCGAGGTGATAGCAACGCTGGAGGATCAGCAGTATATACAATTGCAACAGGATTACCTTACCTGCAAATCGAAACTGAAATATGCAGAAGGAGAATACTTGCGTCAGAAAGAACTGAATGCCAGCAAGGCCAGTAGTGATAAAGTATTTCAGCAGGCAGAAATGGAATACAGCAATCAGAAAATTACACTTACTGCACTGTCGGAAAAACTGAAGCTGATTAATATTAATCCATCTTCATTAACCGCCAGTAGTATATCCAAGAGCATCCATCTTTATGCTACTATCAATGGCTTTGTATCCAGGGTAAATGTAAACATAGGCAAGTATGTAAATGCTTCCGATGTATTGTTCGAACTGGTAAACCCAGACGACATTCATTTAAATATAAAAGTATTTGAAAGAGACCTGGATAAGTTGTCTATTGGACAGTCTGTAACAACCTATTCCAACAATGCCCCGTCTAAAAAACATCTGTGCAAAATCATTCTTATCAGCAAGGATCTTACGGCAGAAAGAACTGCCGATGTACACTGTCATTTTGAAGATTACGACAAAACACTTTTACCGGGTATGTATATGAATGCAGAGGTAAATGTGGCAAGCAATAATTCCTTAACTATTGCCGAAGAAGCGATTGTAAATTTTGAAGGTAAGGACTATGTATTTGTAGCCACAGCAAACAGACAGTTTGAAATGAAAGAAGTACAAACAGGGATAAAGGAAAAGGGCTTTATTGAATTGATTAATGGAACAGCAATAGCCAATACGCCTATTGTAACCAAAGGGGCTTATACACTGTTGATGGCATTGAAAAACAAATCGGAAGAGTAGTAGGGTAATTAATAATTAAAAATTAATAATTAAAAATTGAATACAGAATACATTGTACTGAATTTTTAATTCATCACCAATAAATTAAGTTATATGAATCAGGCACATTTTCATTTAGTATTAAATCATCTACCTATTATTTTTCCTTTTATAGGATTGCTGGTAATGATTATTGGAATAGCATTTAAATCTGCAAGCATTCAAAGAACATCGTTCTATATTTATGTTTTAGGTGCTTTGTTTACAATCCCCGCATTTGCTACAGGCGAGGGCGCAGAAGAGGCTATAGAACATTTACCAGGCGTATAAGAGCAACTAATTAAAGCGCATGAAGAAGCAGCAGAGTTATTTGCTGTTTGTTCTTACCTTTTAGGAGCTACATCGTTATTAGGGTTATGGGCAAGCTGGAAGCAAAAACATTTTGCTAAATATGTTACCTATTTTGTTTTGACAGGAACTATTGTAGTTTTATTCTTTGCCAAACAAACCGGCACAACTGGTGGGGAAATCAGACACCCGGAAATAGCTACTTACAATACTATCAATTCTAATTTTAAAGGAAATAAAGATGATGACTAATTAAATTGTTATTTAAATTAAATCAGTAAAAATGAAAGGCTGCAGTTTTTGAACTGTAGCCTATTTAAATTCCCTAAAGAGGGACCATTTCTTATGCCATCTATTGTTGACTATAATGACCATTAGACATCATCACCCAATGGCATAATAGACTTTGCCATTGGGAAATCCAATGCAGGATGATATTCTGTATTTTAGGGAAGTGGTACCGAGTATGATAGGGATATTATAATTTTCTAACTACATTATTTTTAACATTTAAATGCTCTGTACAATCTTTAAAAATCAAATCTTTGTAATCATAGATCACCATCATAAATAGATTAATGATAAAATCACTGATACCATTATTTTTTCTTCTCCTATTTATTAATGTAGCAGCATTTGCTCAGACCAAAGTAGATAAATCGAAAAGTGAACTAAAGAATAATAGAAATACTGCTGGCAATCAGCATGATAACAATGGAGGTTCCAGTTGTTCCAGTTGTGATGGCTGTTCTCCTGGCTTTTTTAGCACAGATGCAATTGAAGGGGTTTTCAACTTTTTTTACGTTTGTATTCTGGGTGATTATAAAGAGGAGCAACATTTAAATAGCAATCTTACACCTTATCCTTATTACGATAGTACTTCGGGTAATTATGAAAAACCCGGATTAGTTACCAATGCTTCAAAGTACTTCAGACTGGATATTGATGCTAAATATTTATATAGTAGCAAGGACCTTACCGGTACCCACTTGAAAGTAAAAGCGCATGTATCAAAGTATTTTTATTTACAGGGCGATCTGTTTAAGTTTATTGAAAGGGATAAACTCACTAACAATAATTCTTATCTTGACTTTTACAATGTTAATCTGGGGTATAACAGAGTAAGGCTTGATTATTTTAATGCAGGCTGGACCATTGGGATGTGTTATTTTGGCAATGATGTACAAAGGGGAAATATTCAGATAGGATTGAATGCAGAATTGTTTGTGAAACCCAAACTTAGTTTTTCTACAGCATACCGATGGAGCTGGATAAATAATAATAACATAAGAGAGTTTGATTTTTCTGTTAGGTATCATACCCGTAATTTATTCTTATCAGCAGGGTATGAAAACTTCAGGATTGCTACACCTACCTACGACTTTTTGTCGATTGGTGCTGGTGTTTACTTCTAGCTTCTTTTTTTCGATAAGTCAATTTGAAATTAAGTATAAACAAATAATAATTTTTCAAGGTAGTCAGGTGAATTTGTATAGTGAAGACTACTATTTCCATTCGTATAACATTGTCAGCGTTAGTCCTAGTCGCCCTTTCCATCTGGCAAGTATGCTTATTATTAGTTCTAACAGACCTTTCCATCTGGAAAGCCTGTTGTGAGTTAGTACTGAGCCTTCCTTCCACATTACAAACATGGTTTGCGTTAGTTCTGGGCATCCTTTCTATTTGGCATACATGGTTTGCGTTAACTCCAAGCACCCTTTCCATCTGGAAAGGAGCTTCAGAGGAGCGTTTTTATCATAAATTTTAATAGAATAAACACCAACTTTTACTATTAGAAGTGTTTATTCTATTAGTAAATAGTTACACTTTTATATATTAATGTAGTTTAATAAAACATTAGGTTGGGTGCTTGATGTTATTTGTATTAAGGGATCTATATTGTAATGTCCATAATGTAACAATCACTGATTATATAAATAGTGTATACAAAAAGAGAGAGGGCTAACTTTCGTTAACCCTCTCTCTGAAATTATATAGTGTAAGTGCTATTACTATTTAGTAACTGGCTTTACAATTTTTAATTTGTTTGCAGTGGTATCTATTACAGCAGCTTTAGGAGCATATTGCTCTCTGATTTGCTTGATAGCATTTAAATAGTTTTCTGCTTCTTTCTTCTCTTGTGCCATGTTCTCCGCTTTGGTATCGGTTAGGCTATTGTAGTACTTAATCTGTTGATTAAAGTCTTTTTCTA
>CANFLJ010000084.1 GCA_947447815.1 Chitinophagaceae bacterium
GTAAGATAATCGTTCAGACTTACAATAGATTCTTTCAACTTCCAGCGCTTTTTATCGCGCTCTCCTACCATGTTGGAGATAGCCCGTATCTGTATAAAAGGAATACAGTTTTTCAGACATACATAATGCATAGCAGCTCCTTCCATACTCTCTAAAAAAGGATGATACTGTTGCCTTATCTGCTGAATATGTATAGGATTGGTAGAGATGGTATTAACCGATACCCCCGTAACCACCGGAGATTTTAGCACGTTAAATTCTGGAATATTCGGATTGATTAATTGTTTATTACTAAAAGGAAACTCATTGCTATCGGTAAGATTCATATCAAAAATATCGTTCCATTGATGGTTTTCCATCACGCCCATATCAGCCATATACTCTTTGCCCACTACTACTACAGAACCAAACGTAATAGTATTGTCAAAACAGCCTGCAATGCCCGCCTGCACTACCAATGCTGGTTTGTGCTGCTCTATAGCTTTTGCCAGAGAAAAAGTAGTAGCCATCAAACCAATGCCACTGGTATGAAATACAATTTCAGCACCTGTTTTAAGTTTATCCTTAGCCTCTATTAAAGGCAGAATTTCCATCTTGGTAGCTGCGGTTATGAGCATCTTCATACTACAAATTTGAGGGGTTTTCCATAAAGTGCATAAAAGTTTGCTTATTCTTTAACGTAAATGCAATTAATTTGACAGAGAAAACACGAAGCTGTATGGAATTTCATCAACTGGGATTATCAAATAATGAACTCATAGCAATATATCGCGAACTATTATTTCCGAGAATGATAGAGGAAAAAATGCTGGTATTATTACGTCAGGGAAAAATAAGTAAATGGTTTAGTGGCATAGGTCAGGAAGCAATCTCTGTAGGAGCTGTAATGGCTTTGCAGCAAGACGAATGGATTATGCCCATGCACCGTAATCTCGGAATTTTTACAGGCCGTAAAATGCCGCTGAGCAAATTGTTTATGCAATGGCAGGGCAACAAAGACGGCTATAGTAAAGGAAGAGAAAGAAGTTTTCACTTTGGAAATAAAGAGCATCATATCTGTGGAATGATTTCGCATCTTGGTCCACAGTTAGCCATTGCCGATGGGGTGGCGCTGGCACATTCTCTTAAAGCAGAGCATAAAGTGTCCCTAGCCTTCACGGGTGATGGTGCTACAAGCGAGGGCGATTTTCACGAAGCAATGAATGTTGCCGCAGTATGGAATCTGCCCGTAATATTTATCATAGAAAATAATGGCTATGGACTTAGTACGCCTATTAACGAACAGTTTAGGTGCGAGCAGTTAATAGACAAGGCGAAGGGCTATGGCATGGAATCGGTACGAATAGATGGCAATAATGTGCTATCGGTTTATGATACCATTAAAGGAGTAAGAGATTATTGTATCAAGAATCAGAAACCTTACCTGATAGAATGTATGACCTTCAGAATGCGTGGTCACGAGGAAGCAAGCGGTACTAAATACGTACCGAAAGAGCTGTTTGAAGAATGGGGCAAAAAAGATCCTATAAAAAACTACGAACAGTGGCTGGTAAAAGAACGCGTAATTTCAGAAATGGCTATTGCAGATATCCGTAATGAATATAAAGCTCATATAGAATCGGAATTGCAGATAGCTTATCAGGCTGCAGAAATGGTAGTGGACGAAGCAGAAGAATTTGCGGACGTTTATGCACCAAAACCAATTAATGTTTCGATACCCATAAAAGAAGAAGGCTATTATAAAGATCAGAAAGAAAAACGATTTATTGATGCTATTCAGGAAGGATTAAAACAATCGCTGGTGCAGCATAATAACCTGGTGATAATGGGTCAGGATATAGCAGAGTATGGTGGTGCTTTCAAGATTACAGAAGGCTTTGTGCAGGAGTTTGGAAAACAACGTATCCGCAATACCCCATTATGCGAAAGCGCGATAGTAGGAACCGCACTGGGATTAAGTCTGGAAGGCTATAAATCGGTAATGGAAATGCAGTTTGCCGACTTTGTTACTGTTGGCTTCAATCAGATAGTAAACAACCTTGCCAAGATACATTATCGCTGGGGGCAAAATGCCGATGTAGTTGTTCGTATGCCTACAGGAGCAGGCGTAAGTGCAGGTCCTTTTCATAGTCAGAGTAACGAAGCATGGTTTACCCACGTACCGGGATTAAAGGTGGTATATCCTTCAAATCCTCACGATGCAAAAGGCTTGTTGATTGCTGCAATTAACGATCCAAATCCGGTAATGTATTTCGAACATAAGGTGATGTATCGAAGCATCAATGGAAATGTGCCGGAAGAGTATTACGAAGTACCAATAGGCAAAGCTAAGCTGGTAGAAGAAGGGGAGGATATTAGTATCATTACCTACGGAATGGGAGTACACTGGGCATTGCAATATGCACAACAACACACCGATGTTTCTTTGGATATACTCGATCTGAGAACTTTATTGCCGTTGGATTATGATGCCATTAAAGCAAGTGTACAACGTACTGGAAAAGTATTGATACTACACGAAGATACCTTGATGGGTGGCATAGGAGGAGAGATAAGTGCATGGATAACCGAGCATTGTTTCGAATTCCTGGACGCACCAGTAATTAGATGTGCTTCATTAGATACACCAATACCTTTTAATACATTGCTGGAAAAGAATTTCTTAGCCAATAAAAGACTGGAGAAAAGTATGGAGAAATTGATGAATTATTAGGATTTTCTGGTATAGTATGATTCTTTTTGATTTAATAGAAACATTATTGACTACTGCTATTGTATTAAATGAATTCGCTAATCCGCGAATTCATTAATTATTACTCTATCGCCTTATTTAAAAAGTCTATTAAAGGATTTAATGCTTCAAACGCAGCAACAACCTTCTTTAATAATGTTTTATCGGTCAACAATTCATCGGGTACAGGATAGGTAGCTATCCAGCTTTTTAGTTTGATAAAGCTAATAGCAGGATTGTCTTTTTCGTATCCCTTAGGTTCGCGGGTAAGGGAGAACTCTTCATTCATAGTTAGTCCACCGTATTGTGCTACAAACTTCTTGTTCTTTATGATCTTATTAAACTCCTCAAAGCCATAATCTATTTCCTGTCTTATCTTTTTTATAGTATCTGCATCGGGCATGTATATACCACCACCTATAAAACTATTACCCGGTTCTAAATGAAAGTAATAACCAGCAAGCATGGTCTTTTTACCCCCTTTACTAAAGCTTGCTCCCATATTGGTTTTGTATGGACTTTTATCTTTACTGAATCGTACGTCTCTGTTTATACGAAACATACATTCCTTAGGTTGCAGGTGGGCAATGCTTTCATCTTTTTTGCCAAAGTCTGCAATAACACTTCCTACAAGTGCAGTAAAGTCCTGCTTTGCTGTTTCATAGGCTTTTCTATTGGCATCAAACCATTCTTTACTATTGTTTTTCTTCAGAGAAGTTAAAAACTTAATTGTTTCTTTTTGTAACATAAGAGAACTATTAACCTAGTTAAAAATATTTACTTATTGTATTTGTCTTTTTTGTATTCCGTTAAACGATCTAATTATCACGACTCACGACGATGTTCTCCCCCATTGATGCTCGCCAGAAATTCATCTTCTGTCAATATCTGAATTGAAGATAACTTCTTTGCTTTCTCCAGCTTACTTCCCGCATCAGCACCTACTACCAGAAAGTTTAATTTGTTGCTAACGTTACCAACAATTGTTCCGCCGTTTTGTTCCACCAAAGCTTCTGCTTCACTTCTTTTCATTCGGGATAGTGTACCCGTAAATAAAAAGCTCTTCCCCGTAAAACTACCTTCACTGATACTTCCTTTTTTATCATTTTTCATTTGCAATCCAAAACCTTCCAGCAAGTGAAGAATATGCAGGTTGTCGTGATTATGAAAGAAACTAAAAATACTGGAAGCAACCTTGATACCTACATCATCTAATTGTTTTAAATCTTCTTCTGTTTTATCAGCAAGATCAAAAATGGTATCAATTGCAGTTGCCAGCGTCTTTGCCGTGGTTTCTCCTACAAAGCGAATCCCCAAAGCATATATTAATCTATGTAGAGGTTGTTGTTTCGATGCTTCAATTGCTTTAATCAGATTGTCTACACTCTTCTTTCCAAATCCTTCCATTGTGGAAATTGAGTCGTAGTTCAGCGTATAAATACCAGGAATGTCTTTTAATAATCCTGCTTCATAAAAGCTTCTGATGTTGGCTTCACCAAGACTTTTAATATCCATTGCATCCTTACTCACAAAGTGAATGATCTTCTCTACCACCTGTGCCTCACATTCTATATTAATGCAGCGCCACACGGCTTCACCATCTTCTTTAAATAAGACACTATTACAAACGGGACAATGGGTAGGAAATTTAATCTCCGTTTCCTCGCCGGTTCTTAGCTCTGGAAACGATTTTACAATCTGTGGTATCACATCTCCTGCACGTTCTATCAATACAGCGTCGCCAATCATCAGCTGTTTTTCTTTAATGTAGTCTTCGTTATGAATCGAAATGCTACTCACCGTTACACCACCCAGCGGTACAGACTTTAATTTAGCTACAGGGGTAACAGCACCTGTTCTTCCCACCTGAAATTCTACTGATAAAAGTTGCGTAGTTGCCTGTCTTGCTTTAAATTTATAAGCAATAGCCCAACGCGGATGATGCGAGGTCATGCCAATATGGTCCTGAACAGTTAGGTCGTCCACTTTTACCACCATTCCATCTATTTCATAAGGAAGGGTATCTCTTTTTGTTTCAAATTCATTGATATAATCTATTACGCCCTCAATACTATCCACTACTTTCATTTCCTTCAAGGGCGAACGAAATCCCAGATCCCAAAGCATTTGCAAAGAAGCAGAATGGGAACTTATTGAATCCTGAGTCGTTAGTTGTGAGTCGTGAATTTTCCCATCAGCAGTATCACTCACGATTGACGATTGACGATTCACGTTTGTATTATTGTATTCTCCTATCTCCTCCCTCCTGTCTCCTCCCTCCTCAGTATCACTCACGATTGACGACTCACGATTGACGGTGTAGCTTATATGGTACAAAAACGCATCCAGATTTCTTTTAGCTACTTCAGCCGGGTCTTTCATTCTCAAACTACCACTGGCAGCATTGCGCGGGTTTGCAAGTGGCGAAAGTCCTTGAGCAACCAATGATTGATTGTATGCATCAAACGATTTTTTGCTCATCATTACTTCTCCCCTAATCTCAATCATTTGTATGCCATAGTTGGAAAACGAGGCCCTCAAAGGAATTGAACGTATCTGTTTAATATTGGTAGTAATATCGTCTCCTTCTATTCCATCACCCCTGGTTACTGCCTTTATCAATACATCGTTTTCGTAAATCAATGAGATGCTGGCACCATCAAACTTCGGCTCTACGCAGTATTTTAAAGAAGTTGTTTCTGCAAGTTCTGTTGCTTTTCTGTTCCAGTCTATTAAGTCCTCGCCACTAAAGCTATTATCCAGACTCAGCATGGGTACAATATGCTGTACAGTATTAAATCCGTCATTCAAACTACTACCCACTCTTTGTGTAGGAGAGTCTGCTGTAATGTATTCTGGATGTTCTGCTTCTATTTTCTTGAGTTGGTTAAATAGAATATCATATTCCGAATCGCTGATCAGCGGATTATCCAATACATAATAACGGTGTTCATGAAATCGAAGAATAGCTCGAAGAGATTCGATATCATTAACGTCAAAAGAAGAATTATGAGCGTTTACGGAGCTTAACCATTCGATTGTTTTATCTGTAAATAATTTAATTTCTTCCTTCCTATACATTTTTTCGACAATTTTGTATTTCGTATCGTGTAAAGCATACACCTTTGTATGGTTTATAAAACAAAGATAACAGTTAAGCCTTTATCATTAATTCTATCGACTGCTATGAGTAAAATATCTTATTCCATCAAAAAAAAGGAAGGAGCTTTAATAAAAGATCCTGTGATGCTGGTGAAGTCTTATCCTAAAATGCACGTTACTGTAGATTGTGCAATTTTTGGTTTTGATGATAATGAATTAAAAGTATTACTGATTAGAAGTGATCTGGAAATCTACAAAGATTTATGGTCTTTACTCGGCGATAATATTGCTGATGACGAGGATATAGATGCGGCTGCTTACCGTATATTAAAAGATCGTACAGGAATGCAGGATGTGTATCTGGAACAGGTAAAAGTATTTAGCAAACCTGATCGTCATCCAGGGGGAAGGGTAATTACTATTGCTTATTGTACGCTGTTAAATACCCGTCATCACGAGTTGATGATTCACGACAATGAAATTCACTGGCATAGTTTTTCATCTATAGATGAAATGGCATTTGATCACAAGGAAATTTTATTGGCTTCATATCAATGGTTACAGAAAAGAATACAGGAACATCCATTAGGATTCAATTTACTTCCCGAAAAATTCTCCTTAAGAGAATTGCAGACACTCTATGAAGCAATTCTTGGGGTAACCTTGGACAGACGTAACTTCAGAAAAAAGTTTGCTTCCATGAAATTATTGATAGATACCAACGAGTTTGAAGGAGATGTTCCACACAGACCCGGTAAATTATACAAATTCAACTTCGAAAAGTACGAGAAACAAAAAAACAGGTGGACAGGTATTGATTTCTAACAGAAGATCATCTGAAATAAAATAGGCTCTTTTTATCTAGGGTGTTCCGGCTTTGCCGTCGGGTCTCCTCTGCTATCTTTTGGTTGCAGCCCGTAAGTTGCCCAATTACAAACTGTTTCTGGGCTGCAACCAAAAGGATATCCGCTCCACCCCTAACGCAAAGTTTCGATCCTGTTCATCAGTATCAATAATGCCTATATGTATAGGGTAAAATACAATTCCCCTTAAACACTTATTTATCAAGCATTCCTGTAGCTTATTTTTATAGAAATCCCACTACTTATTATAATATTTTCACTAAAAAACCTATTTTTCAAAGAGTCAAACCCTTTTGTGAAGCCCACAAAGCTCCACGCCGGGGAAGCAGAGCATATTGCCGGTCCAACAAAGCCCCACACCGATGAAACAAAGCATGACCCTTCCTGAAATTACTAAATACTACTTTTTCATCAAGCGCCTCTCCTTACAGGTGCTTGCGTGGAAACTATTCATCTATCAACCTCTATGTATTGTACTAAGCGTTAAGCATTTCGCGTTCAGCGTTTAGCTATCCCCTGTATTCACCTCTTTCAAATTGATTAATAATCGATTGTTTAAACTCTACAGAGTAGCGTCTGCTTTTTCTGATTTTCTTAATATTTGATTGCATATAAATTGACTTTTTTAGGTCAACCTATATCAGGGACGCACAACGCACATTTTTAGTTTTTCATTTTTAGTCTTTAGTTTTTGTATCCCTCCTTGTATTTATTTTCAAATTATCACGAGTCAATCCATCTTAACCCCGAAAATTCGAGGCTAACGTCTTACGAAATAGTATTTTCGTAAAATGATCCAATAATTCAATCAAAAAATAGATTAACAGCTTAATAAACTACTAACACTGGGTAGTATTGGGCTATATTAACCTATGAAAAAAGCCAATAAATTTCTTTTTAAAGGTAATTTTTGAAAAGAATTTTAAAGCATTATAAAGTTAAATAATAGACAATCCTTAACAGTAAAACCCTTTATTTATAAGCTTTTTAGCGAAATAGAATGATTTAACTTAAGTTCAAGATTCCAACAAAAGTTAGTATCTAGTTAAAAAAATTTTTTTAGTTTGTGTAAAACATA
>CANFLJ010000085.1 GCA_947447815.1 Chitinophagaceae bacterium
GAGGCAATAGGCAAGGAGGAATACAAATACAAGGCAAAGTGTAATACAGCAGAACGCTGAACGTATAATGCTGAACGCTAATTCAGAGTTTGAGAATTCTTATCCTGAAACTTCGGGAATGTCTTTCTCACGCTTATTTTACATTCAACTTTGTAAACTCCTATTTCCTTATTACTGATTACAGACTCCTTACTACTGACTCCTAACTCCTTTATTCCTTGTTAATTATTCTTAAAAACCCATTAATGGTTTATGCATTGGCATACTTTTATCATCTCACTAGCACAAATTAAAACTATATGAAAAAGAATCTCCTTTCAATGCTTTGGCTTTTGCTTGTTTCTATGGGTGTTTTTGCTGCAGATGATAGAAATGCAGTGAATGCAGAATTAAAGACTGTAACGGTATATAAATCGGGTGCTGAACTATCGCACACTACTTCGGCTACCTTGAAAACGGGTAGTAATGAGCTGATTATAGAAAACGTAAGTAATGCACTGGATATAAATAGTATTCAGATAAAAGCGCCCAACGAAGTGACGATAATGGGGGTGGAGTTTTCGAACAATTATGAAGTGCTCAAAGAAAAATCGCCTAGAATAAAGATGCTGGCAGATTCGATAGAAAAAGTGAATCAGGCTATTGGTAAACTGGATTTATTGATTAATAATGATAATGACTTATTGGGTGTACTGAAACAAAACAGGGATATAAAAGGCACTCAAACCGGACTTAGCGTGGCTGAACTGATGAAAATGATGGATTATTATAAATCTAAAACGGTGGAGCTTCAGAATGAATTGTATGGCCTGAATGATCGTAAAAAGAAGCTGAATGAACAGGTGGTTTTGCTGAATAACCAATACGCTGAAGAGCAAAGTAAAAACACTATTGTTGGAGGGAAGCTGATACTTCAACTGTCTGCGGCAGTGGGTGGAAAGTATGATTTTGCGGTATCTTATATTACCCCTAATGCCTATTGGACACCGAACTACGACATAAAAGTAGAGAATACCAAGAGCCCATTGAAACTGGTATATAAAGCTAACATTGTACAAACTACGGGGATAGACTGGAAGAAAGTAAAGTTGTCGTTGTCGACCTCTACTCCTAATCAATTTGGAACTGCTCCATTGCTGAATGGTTGGTATTTGAGATATAATACTCCAGTGGCTTATGGTACGTATAACTATTCGGTAAATAGCGCTGTGGCAAGTAAATCATATAGTCCTGAACTGAATGATGTGGTAGTAACTACCGGCTTGGGAGTGAGAAAACAAAAGAGAGAACTTGGCTATGCAACTACACAAGTAACTCCTGAAATGTTGAACAATGGTATGCAAGATCACATGGATGTTCAAGAGAATGCCTTGAATGTGACCTTTGATATTGATCTGCCCTATTCTATTCCTTCAAACGGAAAGGCACAAACGGCTACTTTGCAAACGGTGGACGTACCTGCTGATTATAAATATTATGCTGTACCAAAACTGGATAGAGATGTATATCTGCTGGCCTACGTGACGGATTGGCAGCGACTGAATCTGTTGCCTGCTGAAGCCAATATTATACTGGAAGGTACTTATGTAGGTAAGACTTATATAGATCCAAACTCTACATTGGATACCCTGAGCTTTACACTGGGTAAGGATAAAAGAGTGGCGGTGAAAAGAGAAAAACTTGCTGACTATAGTAGTGTGAAGTTTTTAGGCTCGAATAAGCTTCAGAAATTTACGTATGAAGTAACGGTGAAGAATAACAAGAAAGAATCGATAGACTTATTGTTGAAAGATCAGTTTCCGCTGACTACCAACAAAGAGATAGAAATAGAGCTTATAGATGATGGTAAAGCGGAGGTAAATACAGACTTAGGCGTATTGAACTGGAAGCTGAACCTGAATGCAGGTGAATCGAAGAAGATTAGATTTATTTATAGTGTGAAGTATCCTAAGGATAAGGCTTTGAATTTGAATTGATAAGGAGAGGCAAGGAGGCAATAGGCAAGGAGGCAATAGGAATACAAATACAAGGCAACGAGGAATACAAAAACTAAAGACTAAAAGAAAGAAAAACTAAAGTAATACAAAAGTAATACAGGAGTTGTGGTTTTGGATTGATGGGGGATGGTTTTTATAATTAATACAAAAATAAAATGAACAATAAATTAGGGATCTTTTTGGGGATGTTTTTTATCAGTTTACGCTTGATAGCTGCTGATGACAGGAATGTGGTGAATGCAGAATTGAAATCGGTTACCGTATATAAATCGGGGGCTGAAATGCAACATTTTGCCAGTGCTAATTTAAAATTGGGGGCTAATGAACTGATTATAGAGCACGTGAGTAATATGGTGGACATTAATAGCATACAGATAAAAGCTCCGTCGGAAGTGACGATAATGGGGGTGGAGTTTTCGAACAATTATTTACCAGCAACCGAAAAAACGCCCCATATAAAAATACTGGAAGATTCGATTGAACACTTGAGGGATGCTATTGGTAAACTGGATTTATTAATTGCTAATGACAATGATTTGCTGGGCGTATTAAAGTTGAACCGCGACATAAAAGGAACACAAACGGGTTTGAGTGTTGCGGAACTGATGAAGCTAATGGATTATTATAAAGTAAAAACAATAGAGCTTCAAAATGAAATTAGTGTATTGAATGATAAGAGGACTAAACTGATGAGTGTAAGAACTACTCTTAGAAGTCAGTTGAGGGAGGAACAAAATAAAAATGTAACGGTGGCAGGTAGGTTGATATTACAGTTGTCGGCAGTAGCTGGAGGCAAGTACGATTTTGCTATTTCTTATATCACTCCAAGCGCACATTGGGTGCCTAATTATGACATAAAAGTAGAGAATACAAAGAGTCCGTTTCACCTAGTATATAAGGCGAATATTACACAAACTACCGGGATAGAATGGAAGAAGGTAAAATTGTCTTTATCTACCTCTACGCCTAATCAGTATGGTACTGCGCCAATATTGAATAGCTGGTTTCTGAAATATAATGTTCCTATTGCAACGCCAAGATACAAAAAGTATGGAGATGCAAATGTGGAAGCGTATAAAGAATCGGTAGAAGATGCCGTGGTAGAGGATGAAAAAATAGAAGAGCCTCGTATGGTACTCAGAGGGAATAGAAGTATTACAACAAATAACGATCCAATTTATGTAATAGATGGGAAGGTAAGCACAGCGGCGTATGCAAAGAGCATTAATCCAAGTCAGATAAAAAGCGTAAATGTATTAAAGGGTGCTGGTGCTACCGCTATTTATGGACCAAGTGGAGCGAATGGTGCAATTATTATTACGCTTAAAAAAGGATTGGAGGATTATGTTTCTACAGGAGAGAATGCATTGAATGTAAACTTTGATATAGATATACCCTATACTGTTCCTACGAATGGCAAGCCCCAAACTGCCACTTTGAAAGTAATGGACGTAAATGCAGAATATAAGCACTATGCGGTGCCTAAGCTGGATAAAGAAGTGTATTTGATGGCTTATGTAACCGAATGGCAGCAATTGAGTTTATTGCCAGGTAATGCAAACATTATTCTGGAAGGGACCTATGTAGGTAAGACCTATATAGATCCTAACTCGACTCTGGATACCCTGAGTTTTACACTGGGAAAGGATAAAAGAGTAGCTGTAAAAAGAGAGAAACTTGCAGATTATAGCAGTGTGAAATTTTTAGGAACTAATAAATTACAGAAGTTTACTTATGAAATTACGGTAAAGAATAATAAGAAAGAGCCGGTAGAATTGTTGCTAAAAGATCAGTTTCCATTGACCACAAATAAGGAAATAGAAGTAGAGTTGATAGAGGATGGAAAGGCAGAAGTAAATACAGATCTGGGCATACTGAACTGGAAAATGAGCTTAAATGGTGGAGAATCAAAGAAAATTAGATTTACTTATAGTGTTAAATATCCGAAGGAAAAGTTGTTAAATATCAATTAAATAAGGGTTTGCAGCTTTAACAAATAGCATTTTTTCGGGGATGTGAATAAATTTTACAAATATTTTGCAATTATGAAGTGTAGACCTATATCTTTGCACCCCCAAATATATGTCTAAACAACCACTCATCAAGCAGGATGGAATAATTATCGAAGCGTTAGGTAATGCTATGTTTCGCGTAAAGCTAGAGAACGGGCATGAAATATTAAGCAATATTTCAGGCAAAATGAGAATGAATTACATTCGAATTTTACCCGGCGATAAAGTAGGAGTAGAGATGAGTCCGTATGACTTGACGAGGGGTAGAATAATATTCAGATATAAATAAATAGTTTAATCAAGATAAACATTTCAAACCATGAAGGTTAGAGCATCAATTAAAAAACGTAGCGTTGATTGCAAAATCGTAAAGAGAAAAGGGAAGTTGTTTGTAATTAACAAGAAGAATCCTAGATTCAAACAACGTCAAGGATAATCAACACTAATAGACACTAGTAATTAAAAGAAAACGAAATAAAGTATGGCTCGTATTGCCGGTATTGATATACCAAAAAACAAAAGAGGGGAAATAGGATTAACTTATATCTTCGGAATTGGACGTGCAACTGCTCAAAAAATCCTTACACAAGCGGGGATTGATTTTGACAAGAAAGTAAATCAGTGGAATGACGATGAGCAAACTGCGATTCGTAACATCATCACTAATGAAATTAAAGTGGAAGGTGCACTAAGAAGTGAAGTACAAATGAACATCAAGCGTTTATTAGATATCGCTTGTTACAGAGGACTTCGTCACAGAAAAGGGCTTCCAGTACGTGGTCAGCGTACCAAAACCAACAGTCGTACCCGTAAAGGAAAACGTAAGACAGTTGCAGGTAAGAAGAAGGCTGCTAAGAAATAGTTTACTGTCTCCAATCTGGCATAATAACCGGATTGGAGATTATTTATTTTATAAAAATGCTGGATAGTTCGCAAGAGCAGGAGGCATAAAAACAGAGAGTACCTCAAATAAAAAGATGGCAAAACCTACAAAAGCACAGAACAGCGCGAAAGCTGCGGCTAAAAAAAGAATTGTAAAAGTAGATGCAGCTGGGGATGTACACATCAGCGCAACTTTTAACAACGTAATTATCTCTTACACCAACAAGGCAGGTCAAGTAATATCTTGGTCATCTGCT
The DNA here is from genome assembly GCA_947447815.1 of Chitinophagaceae bacterium. GTDB lineage: Bacteria > Bacteroidota > Bacteroidia > Chitinophagales > Chitinophagaceae > CANFLJ01. The sequence goes on from CANFLJ010000085.1 coordinate 5,149, forward strand.
GGTAAAATGGGTTTTAGAGGTTCTAAGAAGAACACTCCTTATGCGGCTCAAATGGCATCTCAAGATGCAGGTAAAGTAGCATTGGAAGCTGGTTTGAAAAGAGTAGATGTATATGTAAAAGGACCAGGTTCGGGTCGTGAGAGTGCAATACGTGCGATCACTCAATCAGGAATCGAAGTTACTTCTATCAAGGATATCACTCCGTTACCACACAATGGTTGCAGACCTCCAAAGAAGAGAAGAGTATAATCAATTTTCAAATTATTATTTATTAATAAAGGATGTGAAATTAATTTTTTAAGATTTTTAAAGATTTTACATCGTCACCAAAAAATCAAATTATTTAAATCATGGCAAGATATACAGGACCAAAGACAAAGATCTGTAGAAAATTTGGAGAGCCTATCCTAGGTAATGGTAAATGGCTTACAAAAGACAGCGTTCCACCAGGACAACATGGTGCAACAAAAAAGCGTAAACAATTAGGCGAATACGCTTTACAACTTAAAGAAAAACAAAAAGCTAAGTACACTTATGGTGTATTAGAGCGCCAGTTTAGAAAAACATTTGAAGAAGCTAGTCGTATGAAGGGTGTAAAAGGTGAAAACCTTATTAAACTTCTTGAAGCTAGATTAGATAACGTAGTATACAGACTTGGATTAACTTCAAGCCGTCCGGAAGCAAGACAATTAGTAGCTCATAAGCACATTGCTGTAAATGGTGTTACTTTAAACATTCCTTCTTGTCAGTTGAAACCAGGAGATATCATTACTTATTCTCCTAAAACTTCTCACAATACTTCTATCCACAGCAAATCAAAAGGTAAGAACGTTAAGTTTACCTGGGTTGACTGGAATGAGAATGAAAAGAAAGGAACTTTTATCACTTATCCTGAAAGAGAAAGTGTACCTGAGAATATCAAAGAACAATTAATTGTAGAGTTGTACTCTAAGTAATTGTAGTTAGACTCAAAACAATAATTTTTTGTGTTTCAGTTTTACTGAGATGCATCACAAATAAAAGCGAGATAAATGGCTATTTTAAGTTTCCAAAAACCTGACAAGATTGTTCTTCAGAAAGCGAATGATTTTGAAGGTGTATTTGAATTCCGTCCTCTTGAACCTGGTTACGGTCTTACTATTGGTAATGCTCTTAGAAGAGTATTGTTGAATAGCTTGGAAGGATATGCTATCACTGGTATGAAAATTGATGGTGTAGACCATGAATTTGCAACAATCAAAGGTGTTACTGAAGATGTTACCGAAATTATCCTTAATCTTAAACAAGTAAGATTCAAGAAAAAAGGAGAAGGTGATATCGCTTCAGAAAAAATTAATCTTTCTATCAAGAATAGTACAGAATTTACTGCAAAGAACATTGCTGATGCATGTGCAAACTTTGAAGTAATGAATCCTGAGTTACTGATCTGTACTTTAGATACTTCTGCTAAAATTGATATTGAACTTTATATTTCTAAAGGTAGAGGATATGTTCCTTCTGAAGAGAACAGACCTAAAGAAGCAGTATTTGGTTTTATTCCTATTGATTCTATCCATACTCCAATCAAGAATGTGAAGTATGTAATGGAGCACTATCGTGTAGAACAAAAGACTGACTTCGAAAAACTTCTTTTAGAAGTAATTACAGATGGTACTATTCATCCTGAAGAAGCAGTTAAACAAGCTTCCAGAATTTTGATTCAGCACCTTATGATCATCACTGATGAAAACATTACTTTCGATAGCAAAGAAGATAAGAAAGAAGATGTAGTAGATGAGCAAATCCTTCAGTTACGTAAAGTATTGAAAACACCATTAGAAGATTTAGATCTTTCTGTACGTGCATTCAATTGCTTGAAAGCTGCTAAAATTAATTCTTTAAGTGAACTAGTTCAATACGAACAAGAAGACTTGATGAAGTTTAGAAACTTTGGTCAAAAATCTTTAAGTGAAATAGAACAAGTATTACACGAAAGAGGATTGAGCTTTGGAATGGATCTTAGAAAATTAGGTCTGGATAATCTAGACGCTTAATTTCAAACAAAAGAGTATATTATTTAATAACAGCTGAATTTATTCAGCAAACATTTACATTCCTGACACGGTGTAAATGAAACATAAAAAATCAATTTTATGCGTCACGGAGATAAAGTAAACAATTTAGGAAGAAAGAAGGCACACAGAGAAGCCCTTTTGATGAACTTATCATCACAGCTTATTACGCACAAGCGTATTGTAACTACTTTGGCTAAAGCTAAAGCATTACGTAAGCATATTGAACCACTTATTACTAAAACTAAGAAAGGGGTTACAAAAGAACAAATAAGTCATCAACACAGACTTGTATTCAGTTATTTGAACGACAAATCTGCTGTAAAGGAATTATTCACTGTAGTAGCACCTAAGGTTGCTAACAGACCAGGAGGTTATACCAGAATTATCAAACTTGGAATAAGAGTAGGGGATAATGCAGAAATGGCTATGATTGAATTAGTTGATTTCAATGAAATCTATGGTAAATCAATTACTACTGCTGCCGAACCAGCTAAGAAAACAAGAAGAGGTAGAACTAAGAAAGTAGCTGATGCTACTGATGCTCCTGCAACTGAAGCAACTAC
>CANFLJ010000086.1 GCA_947447815.1 Chitinophagaceae bacterium
ACCATTGGAAAAACATTGTTTTCTTTTCCTACCATAATCTCCAGTAGATAAGAACCATCATGATTCAACATAGTGGTAATTGCATCAATCAATTCTTCTCTTTTTGAAATCTTGTTACCTTCTATATAGTATCCCTTTGCTACCTGCACATAATCGGGACTGGTGATGTCTACAAAGGAGTATCGCTTTTCATGAAACAGTTGTTGCCATTGTCTTACCATGCCAAGGAATTCATTATTCAGAATAACAATCTTTACATTAATCTTACTCTGCATAATAGTACCCAGTTCTTGTATAGTCATCTGAATACCACCATCACCAATTATAGCAATAACAGTTCTATCGGGTGCTCCAAATTTTGCCCCTATTGCTGCGGGTAAAGCAAAGCCCATAGTACCTAAACCACCACTGGTAATATTACTTCTGCTTTTAGAATATTTGGCATAACGACAGGTAATCATCTGATGTTGTCCTACATCTGTTACCAGTATTGCATCTCCTTTAGTTATCTCATTAATGGTCTTGATTACTTCACCCATGCTCAACTTTTCAGTAGTAGGATTCAGCTCATCATTAATAACTACTTCTACTTCTTTGGCTTCGAGCTTTCTAAATTCATTCAACCATTCAGTATGCTGTTTTTCTTCTATTAGCTTAGTTAGTAAAGGCAGGGTCTCTTTACAATCTCCCCATATAGAAATTTCAGTCTTCACATTCTTATCTATCTCTGAAGGATCAATGTCGAGATGTATAATTTTTGCTTGCTTAGCATACTTATCTAATCTACCAGTAACTCTATCATCAAAACGCATTCCAATAGCAATCAACACGTCGCAATCATTGGTAAATACATTAGGGGCATAATTACCATGCATACCCAGCATACCCACCGCCAGAGGATGATCAGTAGGAATTGCACTCATACCCAGGATAGTCCATGCAGCCGGGAATCCGCCCTTTTCTATAAAGCCTTTAAACTCATTTTCTGCGCTACCCAGTATTACACCCTGACCAAAAATCACAAATGGTTTCTTAGCTGCATTTATCAGAGCAGCAGCTTCTACTATAGGTTCTTTTCTAATGATTGGCTTTGGTCTATAGCTTCTAATATGATCGCACTTGGTATAGCCTTCGTAATCAAATTTCTGAAGCTGTGCATTCTTGGTAATATCAATTAACACTGGACCAGGTCTACCCGTCTTTGCTATATAAAATGCTTTAGCAAGTACAGAAGGGATTTCTGAAGGATCGGTTATCTGATAATTCCATTTGGTAACAGGCGTTGTAATGTTGATGATGTCTGTTTCCTGAAATGCATCAGAACCTAACAGATGCGCAAATACCTGACCAGTAATACATACCAATGGAGTGCTATCAATCATTGCATCGGCCAGACCAGTAACTAAATTAGTAGCACCCGGACCGCTAGTAGCAAATACAATACCCACTTCGCCACTGCTGCGGGCAAATCCCTGTGCAGCATGAATAGCACCTTGTTCATGGCGTACAAGAATATGTTTCAGACGATCATTGTAATCATATAAAGCATCATAGATTGGCATAATAGCACCACCAGGATATCCAAAAATAGTTTTGACATCCTCTGTTATCAAAGCCTTTAATACGGCTTCGCTGCCAGTAATATTAATAGTAGCCTTCGACGCTGCTGCTGCTTTATCTTCGGTTGCTTCTGTGGTAATCATTTGCTCAATTTTAATTATCCAGCCAATATATTGTTGCTGTCAAATGAATGACAATTATTATTTTAGATTTTATTCGTCGGTTACACAACCTTCTGCGGCTGTTTTCACCAGTTTGGCATACTTATACAATACACCACTTGTTGCTTTCAAAGCGGGTTGCTGCCACTTAGATTTTCTTTCTTTGATAATCTCTTCACTTACTTTAAGATTGAGGGTATTATTTACCGCATCAATCTCAATTATATCATTGTCTTCTACCAGTCCTATCAATCCTCCATCAAATGCTTCCGGCGTAATATGTCCTACTACAAAACCATGTGTACCGCCACTAAATCTTCCATCGGTTATCAGTGCTACACTTTTACCAAGACCAGCACCAATTATAGCACCAGTTGGTTTCAGCATCTCTGGCATACCCGGAGCGCCACGTGGACCTATATATCTTATTACTACTACATCGCCAGCATGTACTTTGCCTGACTGTATGCCTGCAATCAAATCTTTTTCTCCATCAAATACTCTGGCTGTCCCTTCGAATTTCTCTCCTTCTTTTCCGCTGATCTTAGCTACGCTTCCCCCTTCGGCAAGATTACCATAAAGTACCTGTAAATGACCAGTAACTTTTAATGGGTTTTCTAATGGATGAACAATCTGTTGTTTTTCAAAATCCAGATCTGGTGCATACGCTAAATTCTCTGCTACTGTCTTTCCTGTAACAGTCAGACATTCGCCATGTAGCATTCCTTTGCTCAATAAATATTTCATCACCGCAGGTACACCACCTACCTTATGTAAATCTTCCATCAGGTATTTACCCGATGGTTTAAAATCTGATAGCACGGGAACTCTATCACTTATAGCCTGAAAGTCATCTTGAGTCAATGGTACACCTACACTCTTAGCCATCGCTATTAAATGAAGTACAGCATTAGTACTTCCACCTAATACCATCACCACGGTAATTGCATTTTCAAATGCTTTACGGGTCATGATATCTTTTGGCTTAATATCTTTTTCCAGCAAAATTTTAATTGCCTTTCCTATTGCATCACATTCAGCTTGTTTTTCTTTGCTCAATGCAGGGTTAGAAGAAGAAAAAGGCAAACTCATTCCCAATGCTTCTATTGCACTAGCCATAGTATTGGCAGTATACATACCTCCACAGGCACCTGCACCCGGACAGCTATGTTTTACGATGCCTTTAAAATCCGCTTCACTTAAGTTGCCTGCAATCTTCTGACCAAGGGCTTCAAAAGCAGATACTATGTTTAAATCCTGCCCTTGATAATGTCCTGGAGCAATAGTTCCTCCATAAAGCATTATAGATGGTCTGTTCAAACGGCCCATAGCAATTATAGCACCAGGCATATTCTTATCACAACCCGGTACTGTAACCAATGCATCATAATATTGTGCACCGGCATTTGTTTCTATACTGTCGGCAATTACGTCTCTACTCACCAGACTATAACGCATACCATCGGTACCCATACTAATACCATCACTTACCCCAATGGTATAGAAACGAAGCCCCATCAATTCCGACTCCTTATTGATACTTTCTTTAACCGAAGTAGCTAAATCATTCAGGTGCATGTTACAAGGATTTCCATCCCATCCCATACTCACTACACCAACCTGTGCTTTATTAAAATCCTCTTCCTTAAAGCCAATAGCATAGTACATAGCCTGAGCTGCAGGTTGCGTTTCGTCCTGTGTAAGTGTTCTTGAATGTTTATTTAATTCCGACATGATAGTTTTATAATGAGTTTACTTTTTATGTTTTTTACTTATCCTTTCTGCAACAAAATCAGACAACCAGTTTCTTAATTGCCATTGCGTAACCAAGATGTAAGCCATGATGCATTGTTACATATTCCAATGCAACATCTACACTACTAATGGCAAAACCAAAGCTGGTAGAATAGGACTGAAAGTTATTAAACACACCAGCTGAATAATCTTCTTTAAACTTTTCCAGCATCCATTCAGATTGCTCTTTTATTTCAAGATATTGTTCTAAACTGACATGTGTTTCTGGCTTAGTTCCAATCTTGTAACTGTTTACAAAATTTTCATCAAGCCTTGCAGGTATCCCAGCCCTACTATAGCATAGCGCCTGAAAAGAAGCCAGTATGTGAGCGAAATTCCAGATAAGATTATTATTATAACCAGTAGGAACCTTATTAAATTGTTCTTCCGATACACTGTCCAGCACCTTTACCAGATTCTGTTGCGTAAGCTGTATAACTGCAATTTGTGTTTCCATTTCAAAATTAGTTTTTGTACTAGTATTCATTAGCAAATCAGCACATTATCAAATTAGCTAATTACCCTGTATTCCTCATTGCCTTCATTAGCACATCAGCTAATTAGCACATTAGCTAATTATTGCGGTGTTACTTCACTCTCAAAAGCATTTGCCAGCATAATCAGATCATCATCCATCACCTCTTTCTTTTCATCAGCAACTATCAGAAAATGATCATACAATACATCAACATCATTTCTGGTAAACTTAAATCCTAAGTTGTGCAATCTGAAAGCCAGCGCACTACGACCACTTCTTGCAGTCAGAACAATTTTAGAAGTATCAGCACCAACATCATGTGGATCGATAATTTCATAAGTAATAGCATTCTTCAAAAATCCATCCTGATGTATACCAGAAGAGTGAGAGAATGCATTGGCGCCTACTATCGCCTTATTAGGCTGAACAGGCATACGCATAATTTCACTCACCTTATGACTGATAGGATTCAGCATTTTGGATTTAATGCTCGTATGTAATCCGAGATCAGCATGGTGTTGTTTCAGAATCATAGCAACTTCTTCCAGAGAAGTATTACCGGCTCTTTCTCCCAGTCCATTAATGGTACATTCTATTTGTCTTGCTCCTCTTATCACCCCTTCAATAGAGTTTGCGGTAGCCAGACCAAGATCATTATGACAATGGCAGGATAAGATTGCTTTATCAATATTGGGTACATTATTCATCAGGTAACTAATGATAGCCCCATATTGCGAAGGCAGACAATACCCAGTTGTATCTGGAATGTTTACTACCGTAGCACCAGCAGCAATAACTGTTTCTACCAGGCGTGCCAGAAACTCCAGGTTTGCCCTTCCAGCATCTTCACAGAAGAATTCTACATCTCCTACCAGATTCCTTGCAAACTTGGTTGCAGAAGCAGCTCTTTCCAGTATGTTCTCTCTGGTAGTATTAAATTTATTGATGATATGGATGTCCGAAGACCCTATTCCGGTATGAATTCTGGGGTGCTTTGCAGGCTTCAATGCTGCCGCAGCTACCTCAATATCTTTGTTTACCGATCGGGTAAGTCCACATACCGAAGCATGCTTAATCATCTTGGATATTTCATGAACCGATTCAAAATCTCCAGGGGAGGAAATAGGGAATCCAGCTTCTATAATATCTACTCCAAGTTCTTCTAACAATGCCGCTAGCTCAAGCTTTTCTTTTGTATTTAGCTTACAGCCCGGTACTTGTTCTCCATCACGGAGTGTTGTGTCGAAAATATAAATCTTGTTATCACTCATGGCGTTCATTTAGCAATGTTTGTAATCTATTAACTCAACGCAAGTTATAGCCAAACATTATTTATAGAGCGGAGATAAAAGTATTTGGCTTTACTTTGTTGTGGAAACAAATTAAAGGTTTTTTTACGGTAAGTAAAAATATTTCGGATAATTAAAAGTCAATAACAGTAAGGATTAGAACCAGATTTTATTACGATGCCTAACAAAAATACAGACAGTCTATTTCAACTGATAAAGTCGCTTAGTAAGGGCGAAAAACGCAATTTTAAGCTTTATGTCTCCCGAAATTCAGGTTCCGAGAACCTAAAAATTGTTCAATTGTTCGATGCTTTGGATAAAATGAGCGACTACGATGAGCAGCAATTGTTGTTGAAAAACAAGGACTTAAAGAAGCAACAGCTATCCAATAGTAAGGCCTATCTATTCCGTCAGATACTTATTAGCCTACGCCTAATTCAGCACAATAGCAGTATTGATATTTCCCTGCACGAGCAGCTCGATTTTGCCAGAATTCTCTATAGTAAGGGGCTGTATATTCAGAGTCTTAAAATTCTGGATAAAGTAAAAGAAACTGCCCGAAACAATAATCAACTGATTCTGCAACTGAAGGCCAATTTCTTCGAAAAACAGATTGAGAGCCTTCATATTACCCGAAGTATCGACGATAGAGCCGAACAATTAAGCAAAGAATCCAATCAGTTGAACCATCATTTGTTTTTAGTTACCAAACTATCCAATCTGGCACTGGAACTATATAGCTGGTACATCAAACATGGTCATGTAAAGGATCAGAACGAAGTGCATGCGTTAAAACTATTCTTCGATACCAACTTGCCCGACTATACTCCTGAGGACCTTTCTTTTTACGAAAAGCTATACTTATACCAGGCATATTGCTGGTATGGATTCATCATGCAGGACCTGCTTTCTTATTATCGCTATACCCAGAAATGGGTGATGCTTTTCGAGGACAATCCAGCTATGAAGCTGGTAGAAACCAGTCAGTATATCCGGGGAATGCACAACCTACTTAGTGCCAATTTTAATCTGTCCAACTACAGTACCTTTAATGAGTACCTACAAAAGTTTGAGGAATTTGCCAGTTCCGAAACAGGCAACCTCAACAATAATGCGCAGATTCAGACCTTCGTTTATTTACACATAGCCAAACTAAACAAGCATTTTCTGGAAGGAAGTTTTCAGGAAGGACTCTTATTAGTTCCCTTTATCGAGGAGAAACTAGAGGAGTATGCTCTTCAGCTCGATCGTCATCGGGTATTGGTATTCTATTACAAGATTGCCTGCCTCTATTTTGGCAATGGCGATTATGGTACTTCTATTCAATACCTCAATAGGATTATCAATCTCAAGGCCGATCTACGTGCCGATCTGCAATGTTATGCCAGACTACTTCATCTGATAGCTCATTTTGAACTGGGCAATTACGATATCCTAGAGCACCTAATCAAATCGGTGTATCGTTTCATGGCAAACATGAAGAATCTTACTTCGGTAGAAGAAGAAATATTTAAGTTTATACGCAAGTCATTCTCCTTATCCAGAACTAAGATTATACCCGCATTCCAGTCCTTAAAAGAACGGTTGGAGAAGTTGCAGAGCAATCCAATGCAAACCCGTTCCTTTATGTATCTCGATATCTTATCCTGGCTCGAGAGCAAGATAGATGGCAAGTCCATGCAGCAGATAAGGAATGAAAAGTACGAAAAGAAGAAAGGGTAAAATGCAATGTGATGATTAGCTAATGTGATAATATGCTAACGAATACAAATTAATCTTACACAGTGGCACCGAAAATCCACTGTTGAATACTTATGAAAATTGTAGGGAATTATGCTAAATCAGATAACAGAAGCTTTAGTTCATTATCTGTAATAGTCGATTGATCCGACTTGTCATAAATAGTTATGAGGTAAATATTTTCTTCATTAATTATAAAATGGGAAACAATTCTTGCACCACCACTTTTCCCTTTCCCTTTTGCAGTAATAGCCACTCTGATTTTGAAACAGTTATTACCAATTCCAGTTCCTTGTGTAGGGTTTTCTTGTAATGAAGATATGAAGACTAGAAAATCTGTTTTAAAAGACGGGTATTTCTTGAGAATCTTCTTTAGTTGTTTATCAAAATTGGGGATTGTCAGAATTTTATAATTCATTCAACAGGTCCTCAATAGCCCTTGCATTTAATGTACCTTGTTTTACAAGTTTCATTTCATTAACCGACTCTTTGATTTCTTTTATCAAATTTGCCTTCGAATCAGACAGCGGTTGCATCTTTATGTAAGGAATACTCTTAAGTACTTCCAAAACAGCAGGTGCTTTTTTATCAGGTATATCCAATAGCACTTTCATGGTAATATTTTTAAATGCGGTAGTATATAAAATTATACTTTCAACGTAAAGATAGCAGGTTTTTATTTTGGAAAAACATTTACC
>CANFLJ010000087.1 GCA_947447815.1 Chitinophagaceae bacterium
AACTCCCCGTATTAAAAATGAAGCTTATCAAACAATAAAGCCATCAGAATAATAGGCAAATATATATAGCTGCTAAACATCACCCTGCGAGCTGCTTTTACATCCATAGATATATATAATCTTACCGATTGCATTACCATAAATAAGTTTCCTACCAGTATAATATACATACTCACCTGACCCGTAATATGATAATGAGATGGCAGAAATCCGATAGGAATCAGCAACACGCTGTACATAATAGTTTGAATAGCGGTGTATTTGGTAGGCCCCTTTTCGGAAGGCAAAAGTTTGAACCCAACTCTGGAATAATCGTTGTGTGCCACCCAGGCTATAGCCCAGAAATGCGGAAACTGCCATAGAAACTGCAACAGAAACAATGACCATCCCGAAAGATTGGAGAAAGTATGCTCATGAACAGTAATAGTACCCCATGGATTAAAAACATTAGTAGCAGCTACCCACCCAATCAGGCAAGGGAGTGCGCCAGGAAATCCACCAATAAATACGGCTATTGAGTTCTTTTTCTTTAGCGGTGTATAGATATACGCATAAAGGAATAAACTGAATAAGGAGATTAAAGCGGAGGTGAAATTAAAATAATACCACATCATAGCCGTACCCAGAAAGCCGATGATGGCAGCAAAACTAAGTGCATGTTGCGCTGTCATTCTACCAGCAGCTACGGGGCGATTGGCCGTACGTTTCATTTGTACATCGGTGTCTTTTTCTACTGCCTGATTAATAGCATTGGCGCTACCAGTTACAAACATACCTGCAATAAAAAGGATAAACACATACTTAATAGAGGAACTATCCAATACAATATTGGGAGCTAATAAATAGCAGATAACACAGGAAAACACCACGGTAAAGCTGAGTGTAAACTTGATGAGAATGAAATAATCTTTTATTTTATCCTTGATGCTGATAGATTGGTTTGCCGACATTACGTATTTATAACAGTGGCGGCAAAAGTATGTTTAAAAAGCTATTGAAGTTTACGAGCACAGAAGAAATAAAAGCTTTATGCTTTCCGTATCTTTTTACATATATCTTTGTTAGGTATTTGTTTTTATCAAATCATAATTAAGCAAAATGGATATTAACCCCCAATTTACGTTTGACAATTCAGGAAACCCTATTGGTGTTTTTTTGCCTATTGAAGAGTGGAAACAAATTACCAGTAAATTAGAAATTGACATTCCTGACTGGCAAAAAGAAAAAGTATTACAGGAAAAACAAGAAACAGACAATGACCCTTCTTTATTAAAAGACTGGTATAGCTTAAAAAATGAATTTACCAAACTATAGTAGCTAACCCTTATGCTATTAAGCTTGCTCCTGGAGCTATAGAAGATATTAAAGAAGCAATTGTGTGGTATAAAAGCAGACTATCTTCTGGCTTGGTTGCACATTTTTTAAAACAATTAGATGAATCCCTTGTTCAGTTGGCTCATTTACCAGGAAAAGGCTCTATCAGATATTCCAACATTAGGTGCACATTAGTGAAAAAGTTTCCTTACATGATTCATTATGCAATTAATAAGAACTCGAAAGAAATTATTGTATATCGAATATTTTGCACTTTTAGAAAACCTCTATGGGTGTAAATTGCCAATATTTATACAAATCTCCTCTATCAAAATAAGTGCTTATATTAAGTAACAACTTCCCATAAATAACATTGATATATTAAAACAGAATAATATCAAACTATATATTTTTAACTGCCAAGCATCGTTATCTTCGCGTATCAAAAAATAAACTGTTGTAGGATGAGTGCAAAACTTTCTGCCTTCAATGCCAAAAGCAAAATTAAAGCCGCCGATTTAGACCATCGCCGGAAGATTAATTTCAATATTGGTAAATACAACGCTACAGTCCCCTTGGGCAAGCAACAGTTTGTAGATATGAATCTATCCAGAGAAAAAGCCAAGAACATAAAATGGAAGGCCATAGAGCATCTGGATACCTATCTGGAAGAGTTTGAAAAGAAGATTACCGAACGTGGTGCCAATGTAATGTGGGCCTCGGATGATAAAGAAGCCCTTCAGTTTATTACCGAAATATGCAAGGAAAAACACTGCAAAACTGTAGTAAAGAGCAAGAGTATGGTTACTGAGGAAATTCACCTGAACCATCATCTGGAAAGTATCGGAATAGAAAGTATAGAAACAGACCTTGGGGAATATATACAACAGTTGGATGGTGAAGCTCCTTATCATATAGTAACGCCCGCCATGCACAAAAGCAAAGAAGATGTTGCAAACCTGTTTGCCCGCAAATTGGGGGTTCCTAAGGGATTAACACCAGAAGAAATTACCCAGATTACCCGCAAAGAACTTAGACAAAAATTTGCGGAGGCCGAAATTGGCATTACAGGAGGCAACTTTATTGTTGCCGATGTAGGAGGAATAGCCATTACAGAAAACGAAGGGAATGCAAGATTAAGCTGCTCCATGCCCAAAACGCATATTGTAATAGTAGGGATAGAAAAAGTAATTCCTTCTATTAAAGATCTGGCATTATTCTGGCCAATGCTCTCTACTTTTGGTACAGGACAAAAGATTACGGTGTATAATACCATTGTTTCCGGCCCTCGTCAGCAGAATGAAACCGATGGCCCTACCGATATGTACGTGATATTGCTGGATAATGGCCGTACCAATTTATTGCAGAATCCTAAAACCAGAGAATCCCTTTATTGTATACGTTGTGGTGCTTGTCTGAATGCTTGCCCTGTATACAAAAACATAGGCGGCCATTCTTACGATACTACTTATAGTGGTCCTATAGGCAGCGTAATTACTCCACACCTAAAAGGAATCAATGAATATAATCACCTCAGCTTTGCTTCATCGCTATGTGGCGCTTGTACAGAAGCTTGTCCGGTGAAAATTAATATTCATGAAATATTACTACACAACCGTAGAGAAGCTGTTATTAAAGGAAATAGTAAGCTAAGCGAAAGACTTGCATGGCAAATATGGAAACGCGCTTGCAATAGCAGGGGTATGTTTAATACGGGTTCTTATAAAACCAAGAACTTTGTAATTAATAAACTATTTAAAGGATGGACATACAATCGTGCCCCTTTGCAGTTTAGTCCAAAAACATTTAATCAACTGTGGAAGGAAAGAACCAATAAACCCGCAGAATGATTGTACTATTCACCAAAAATATCAGCGCTAGACTAGCATATATTGTACAAACAATATTAAATCCCGATATCACTATTACCAGCGATATTGATTTTTATAGGGCACAGGAAGCATTGAAAATCAACTACAGTGCCTCTCGTATATTACCAGAAGAATTACACATAAAACCATGCGGTCTGCTAGAAGAAACAGACATTCAGGTAAAGCATTGGGAATGTATCTCCTGGAATAACCTGACTGCGTTTTGCATGGTAGAAAATGCAGATATTCCCTTCGATATTTTTGCTGCGTCCTTTTATCTGTTATCCAGATATGAAGAATATCTACCGCACGAGAAAGATGAATATGGTAGATATCATCACAAAAACAGCCTTGCTTTTAAACATCACTTTCTGGATAGCCCCATTATAAACCTTTGGTGGATAGAACTGGATAAAATCTGGAAAAAACGATTACAGACATCGGTATCATTATTAAAGTCTACAACCTTCAAATTCATTCCAACTTACGATATTGATGTTGTCTATCAATGTAAAGGGAAATCTTTGTCGTATAATCTGTTGAGCCTTGGTGCTTCTTTACTGAAGTTGAAAATAGAAGATGCAAAAAACAAGTTGCAATACTTAGTAAAAGGGAAGGACGCATTTGATACTTTTAGCTGGCTGGATAATGAACACAAACAACACCATCTGGAGCCGGTTTATTTTCTGCTGACCTTATTAGAAAAAGGGGTAAACGATAAAAACCATTTTGCTTCCAATCCTGCTTTACAGGAATTGTACCAACAGCTGTCTACCCGGTATGCCACCGGCATACACCCATCATGGCAGAGTGGCGATACAGAATCTTTGATGGAAGAAGAAATTGATTGCTTACAGTCTATCATTAATAAGCCAATCAGTTTATCGCGCTTTCATTTTCTTCGATTTACTTTGCCCGACTACTATATTAAACTTATTAAGCTGGGTATTAAAGAGGATTTTTCGATGGCTTATGGTAGTAAGAATGGTTTTAGAGCATCTTATGCCAACCCATTTTACTGGTACGATTTACACAATGAAAACACAACGGATTTATTGATACATCCATTTTCTTTTATGGAAGCTACGGCTCATTTTTCGGAGCATAAAACGGCAGCACAAGCCCTTCAACAATTGAGTGAACAATATGATCTGGTAAAAAGTATTCATGGAGAATTTATTACTTTGTTTCACAATCACTTTTTAGTTGATAATGCAGAATTCAGACCATGGAGAAACATGTATCAAACTTTTTTAAATAACAAATATTCTTATTGATGATGCATAAGAAAGAAAAGATAATAGCGATGGTTCCGGCAAGATATGCCGCTACCCGATTTCCTGCTAAACTAATGCAGGTGTTGGGCAATAAAACAGTGATAAGACACACTTATGATAATACCCTTGCTACCGGTTTGTTTGATGATGTAGTGGTGGTAACGGATAGTGAAATTATTTATACCGAAATTACTACCCATGGAGGAAAAGCCATCATGAGTAAAAAGGAGCATGAAAGCGGAAGCGATCGTATAGCAGAAGCTGCAGAACAACTGGAGGTAGACATCATTGTAAACGTGCAGGGCGACGAACCTTTTGTAAAAAAAGAACCCCTCGAAAAACTGTTGGAAGTATTTGCAGAGGAGCAAGGAAAGTTGGTACAGGTTGCCTCTTTGATGCAAGTGTTGAAAGAAGAGAAATCCATACAAGACCCAAACTACGTAAAGGTTGCAGTAGATAAAAACATGAACTCGCTGATGTTCTCCCGTAGTCCTATTCCTTATCACAGAGATAAAACGGTTAGTCCTGTTTATTACGAACATATTGGGGTGTATGCTTTTAGAAAATCGGCATTAATACAATTCACCAACTGGCCAATGACGCCTTTGGAAGCAGCCGAGAAAATAGAATGTTTACGCTATCTGGAAAACGGCATTTTATTAAAGATGGTAGTTACCGATTATATGGGCGTAGAGATAGATACTCCGGAAGATTTAGTGAAAGCAGCAGGCTTATTGTAATCAACGTCTATTCTTATATTTCTTTGTACTATTAAGAGCACAAAAAAGGCTGACCATAGTGGTCAGCCAGTAAAATAATATGCTCGTTTATGTAGATTAAGCTACTTGCTTTTCTTTATGTTTTTTTATTTGATTTATAACTGCTTCTAAAGCATTATCGAATGATTCTTCAAATGATTTGCTGGAAGCTTTTACAAAGAAATCATGTTTAGGTACATGAACATTAATTTCTACAATCTTGTCTTTAATAGCGTGAACAATATTGTCCAGCTTAAGGTAAATGTCTACTTTGGTAATCTTGTCATGGAATGTGTTTAGTTTTTCTACTTTCTTGTTTACAAACTCTAATAATCTTGCATCGGCATCAAAATGAACTGTCTGAATGTTTACGTTCATATAGCATTATTTAAATGGTTAAAGAATAATAATTAACGCTTATAATTACCGTACTAAGGTAAGTACTTTATTATTACTAAAACTATTTATTTTTAAATTCTGAACAATAAAAAAAGCCACATGAAATTCATGTGGCTTTTTATTAAAAATGTTGATAATTAGTGTTTGATAACTACTTTCTCTGAACTTGTTTCACCATCAATTGTGGTATTAACAACGTAGGTGCCGTTTGCAAAATTTGCAACAGAAACGTTTACAGAATTTGAGTTTGTATTTTGTAAACCAAATACTTTTTTACCTTCCAAGTTAAAGATTTCTACAGCACTGATATTAGTAGATGCATTCACCAGAATATTGCTTGCAGCAGGATTAGGTGATACAGTCAGCTTAACGCTCTTAATCTGAACCTTTTGTACAGTCGAATAATCAAAAGTACCGTTAGGGTAGATTGTTTTTAGTCTGTAATAAAGATAGTTAGCTACAGGTAGATTTCTGTCGGCTAAGCTATAATTAGTTTTGCTAGTAGAAGCGCTTACGGTAGAGATAGCATCAAAGTTTACGCCATCTTTACTTCTTTGAATTTCAAATGAAGTATTGTTATCAGAAACGTTTACATTCCAGTTTAAGTTTACTACTTTATTCAAACCAACAGCAGAGAATGCGTTAATTTTAGTAGGAAGAATAGAAGAAAGGCTCCAACTGGTAAACACTCTAATTTCATCTACAGCAGCCAAAGCTCTACCTACAGATCCTTCTCTAAAACAAACTGAACCTATTTTTCTTAAGTCAGAAAAAGCAGTATCTACAAATGTTACATCAGCAGGAGGTTCTGTAGCAGGTATAATAGTAGACAATACAAAAAGTTTAATTTCATCATCTTTACTGCCTGTTGTATTAAAGGTATACTTAACTACTACATAATAGCTTTGACCAATATTGTATTCTGTAGGAGAAAACGCTAATGCTTTTGCACCTGCAGTAATGTTTGCAGCAGTTAATTTTGCAGCAGCTCCTTTATTGATACCTAACTTAAATTTACCTGCAGTAGATCCATCAGCAATAAACAGTCTTCCTCTGAAGTTCGAAACACTAGCTCCTGACAAATCGCAGAAATGGAAGAAATAATCACAAGTAGTATCGTTTCCACCACTAGAATCTACTCTTAAGATAAAACCAGCATATACACTACCAATACTATCAGCAGTAAAAGCTCCATTAATATCCTGAGAACGAACTTTATGCTGGAAAGTTATAGAACCGCCAGAACTTAATGCTCCATATCCACTGAAAGTAAGGGATGAAGGTTGATATTGAATGTCTTTTGCGTTTGATCCACCGCCACTATGTCTTGTCCATGTTGGAGAACCTGTATTAGGACCCGCCATTGAATCGCCAGCCGCCGCACTTGGGTAGTTGAAACTTTCGCTGAATAATAATTGTGAGTAGCTAAATCCTACCACCAATAACAATGATAATGAAAGTATAAATTTCTTCATAACTAATAATTTTGTGCTAAATTAGGCATTATCCGCCACTTTGGGCTTGTTGGCACTCAAAATATTTACTCTAAATAGAAAAATTGTAGCATATTTGATTCAATATCATTGTTTTTTATGTTTCGAACTAAGCTTTTTATATTGTTTTTAATTTGTTTCCTCTGTCAGCAAACAGCGCATTCCCAACAATCAAAGGCTTTTATTATCAAGGGTTTTATTCTCGATGAAAATGATTTACCCATCAGCGGTGCCTCTGTTACTGCCCTAAATAAAAACACCGGCGTAGTATCCAACGACAGTGGTTATTTTATTATTAAATTTAATTCCATACAGTCCGTAGCCCTTGTTTTTTCGCATACCGGATTCAATACCATCAGAAAATCTATTTCACTTAAAAACAGAACCGATTCTCTTACTATCCACCTGGAGAAAAATGTAACCTCACTCAATGATATTATTATCAAAGACGACCGCGGAAGAAGAGAGATAGGAAGAATAGAACTGAATGCCGATAAAGCCGTATTAAATCCATCGCCAATCAGCGGAATTGAAAGTCTTTTAAAGGTATTTGTAGGTA
>CANFLJ010000088.1 GCA_947447815.1 Chitinophagaceae bacterium
AAGGATCGGTAATTAAATGATAGGCCCCGTATATAGCAGAAGCTGCAGTTATGGCCAATAAAACAATGGCTATCTGGCGAGCAATTTTCATCGTTAATGTGTTTGATGCAAACTTAGAACGAATAAATGTTATAAAAAATGATATGTTGCCTAAAAAATAATGATATTAATCAGATTAACATAGTCTTAAACGCTACCTAGTTGTTCTGTTTAGTTTACTGTTGGAGGTGCTTTAGCTTTCTTAAACAGATTTCTTAAATTTTATTAAACAATTGTTTAATTCAAACATTTGTTTAATATTTGCAATCGCAATTTAGAGATAATAATGGCAATAGATAAGAAAGAACACATCATCAATGTAGCAATTGAACTCTTTTCGGAAAAGGGTTTTGAGGGTACCAGCATCAGGGACCTTGCAACTAAGGCATCGGTAAATGTGGCGATGGTAAACTACTACTTTGGATCGAAAGAGAACCTGTTTAAAGCCATGGTAGAACATAGGGCTACCTATATAAGAGAGCGCCTGGAAGAAATAACCAATAATACTAACACAACGGAGATAGAGAAACTGGATGCTATAATAGAACACTATGTATTTAGATTTTTAACGCACCATAAATACCACCGCGTAATACATCAGGAACTATTGCTGGAACAGCGAGAAGATATACGAGATACCATCATCAATGTATTTTCGAAGAACAAGGACATCATACAATCGATAATAGAATCTGGGATTAAAAAGAAGGTGTTTAAAAAGGTAGACGTAGAATTTACCATCGTTACTATTATTGGTACGATAAATCAGGCCACTCTTTCCAAATCGATGTGCAGTATAATGATGGATAAAGGCAAGGACTTTGACCTATATACCGATGAAACTTTTAGAAAGAGAATAGTAAAACATTTAAAGCAAGTAATTCATTCACATTTATTAATAGAGCAATAAAAACAGCAATAATATGGAACCGCAACAAGAAAAGAAATTCCCCGTAAAGCTATTGGTAATCGGCGTTATACTATTGACCGGTATTTTCTTTGGATATAAGAAAATCTCCTTTGCAATAACACACGAAACAACCGACAATGCACAAGTAGAAACACAGATTACACCCGTGCTGACCCGTGTAGCTGGCTATGTAAAAAAACTGGCGATTCAGGATTATGATAGTGTAAAATCGAATCAGTTACTGGTAGAGCTGGATGATGCAGAACTGCAAAATCAGCTGGCACAAATGGAGGCCGATTATGTACAAACAGAAGCAGACATTACAAATGCCAATGCGAGTTTGCAGAACGCTGTAATATCGCTGAATGTAAACAAAGGAAACATAGAAGTGAGCAATGTAAAGTTGCAACAGGCTACTACAGAATACAACAGAAACAAGAATCTGTATGCCGAACAAGCTATTACCGAGAAGCAACTGGACGATAGTAAATACAACTTTCAATCGGCACAGAAAGCATTTGATAATACCAAGAACGACCTTAGTTCCGCACAAAGCAGGATTGCTGTACTGGAATCGATGGTAAAGAAGAATGAGGCTACTTTGAAATTTAAAAGAACCAAGATTGATGAGGTAAAACTAAAAATTTCTTATACTAAAATCTATGCCCCATCTACGGGTAAGATTGGTAAAAAGAACATATCAGAAGGACAGTTTGTACAGGCAGGAGCTCCGCTATTCACTATCATTAATGATACTGCCTATTGGGTAACAGCAAACTTTAAAGAGAATCAATTAAAGAAGCTAACACCAGGCAAAGAAGTGGATCTGGAAATAGATGCATTTCCGGAAGAAAAGATTACGGGTATTATAGAGAGTGTAAGTGAGGCAACGGGAGCTAAGTTTGCAATGCTGCCTCCCGACAACTCGAGTGGTAATTTTGTAAAAGTTACGCAACGTGTACCGGTAAAGATTAAAATTAAAAATGCTGCACAATATAAGCACGCCCTTCGCGCTGGATTTAGTGTATTTGTAAGTGCTCCTATAAAATAATATAGCCTGATGACAACAACTCCAAAAGGATTTGCGAGGGCTATTATTGTCATTACTACAGTTACGGCTGCAATAATGGAACTGATAGACACCTCGATAGTAAACGTGGCGCTAAGTGACATGAGTGGTAGCCTTGGGGTAAACATTGAAGACATTAGCTGGGTGATAACGGCCTATGCAATTGCCAATGTAATTATCATTCCACTTACTGGATTCTTAGCGGAATACTTTGGAAGAAAGAACTACTACATTACCTCCATGATTATCTTCACGGTAGCCTCGTATATGTGTGGACAATCGACGAGCCTGATAGAAATAATTGGCTGGAGATTTATACAGGGTATCGGTGGCGGTGCGCTGCTATCTACCTCTCAGGCCATTCTGTTTGATGCCTTCGAAACAAAGGACCGTCCGATAGCATCGGGCCTATTTGGTATGGGACTGGTATTAGGCCCCACCTTAGGACCAACACTGGGTGGCTATATCATGGAACATTTTAGCTGGCCGCTGATCTTTATGATCAATATCCCTATCGGCATAGTAGCTACATTTCTTTCCTTCACCTTCATTGCAAAAAAGGATGGGGAGGGTTCGAAAAAGAAAGAAATCAAAATTGATTATAGCGGTATCCTGCTCCTGATGGTGGGTATTGGTTGTCTGCAATATGTACTGGAAAGAGGAGATTCGGAAGACTGGTTTAGTAGCGAGTCTATCAGGATATGTGCCATACTGGCAGCTGTAGGACTGGCTTCTTTTATATGGTATGAACTTACTATCGAAAAGCCTGCAGTAAACTTAAGGGTATTAAACAACAGGAATATGGCGTTTACTACCATCTTCACCTTTGTGGTAGGGTTGGGTTTGTATACTTCAGTATTTGTGTTTCCGGTACTGGCACAAAGAGCACTTGGTTATACTCCCTATGAAACAGGGTTGACCTTGCTGGCGCCGACTATGATTACGGTAATCATGATGCCCATAATTGGTAAAACCATGAGCAAGGGCGTATCACCTATTCCGTTTGTGGTCTGTGGATTTCTATTATTTGCAGGTTATACCTGGACAAGTTCTAAGGTAACAATGGATGTAGGTAAATGGGATTTCTTTTTCCCCTTCGCCATGCGTGCTGTAGGGATGAGTATGGTGCAATTGCCATTGATTAATCAAGCTGTAGCTGGCCTGCAGCCTAAAGATTATGCTTCCGGTATTGCATTGAATA
Source organism: Chitinophagaceae bacterium (assembly GCA_947447815.1). Classification (GTDB taxonomy): domain Bacteria; phylum Bacteroidota; class Bacteroidia; order Chitinophagales; family Chitinophagaceae; genus CANFLJ01. Next base: position 3,220 of record CANFLJ010000088.1, read on the forward strand.
ATATGATTCGTCAGCTAGGTGGTGCCTTTGGTATTGCTATGTCGAACAATTATATCTCGCAACGCTATGCTCAGCATAGAAGCGATCTGGTATCAAACCTAACGCAGGGCTCGGCAGCATTTACCAATCAGACCAGTTCGATAGCCCAAAACTTTGTAGCTAAAGGAGGCGTAGATGTAGGTACGGCAACCACTAAAGCTCTTACCGTAATTAGTAACAATGTGGATAGACAGGCCTATTATCTGTCTTATTTAGATACTTTCAGGCTCATCACCATTTTCTTTATCCTGGTGATTCCTTTGGTATCATTTTTAAGAATTAAAAAGAAGTCGGTGGAAGAGATACATGCCAGTATGAAGGCCGCTTCGGAGGCTCATTAATAAAATGTAATAACGTAAAACGAAGAATAGATGAAGAAAATATTAATCATAATTGGAGTGGGAATATGCTCCATTAATATAACCTCGGCACAGGTAAAAGTGAATACGGAGCTGAAGGGATTTATCAATCAATCCTTCTCTTACTTTCCTAAAGTAAAAGAGGTAGAGAATACGGTAAAAACAGCAGAAGAAAAACTTGCACTAACCGAATTGTCGAAGACTCCTGATATAGGATTAGATGCATCCTATGCCTACGTAATGCCAAAGATAACCGTGCCTTTGGGTGGAACAGACTTTCAGTTTGCTCCTGTACATAATCTTGCAACATCGGTATCGGGTTCTTATGCTTTGTATGACTTTGGTAGAATAAAAGCCAATGTGGCAAAGGCTAAGAACGATATACAACTGGCTAAGCACAATATTCAATTTGTAAAGACACAGTTGGCTAATCAGGTATCGGTAATTTATTACAATATAGTATACCTGCAAAAAGCAATCAGTATTCAGGATAGCGTAATTCAGTTCTTTGAAGAGAATAAGAAACTTACTGAAAATAAACTGAAGAATGGTGATGCTTTAAAGATAGATGTGATGAACCTGCAAACTAATATTGATGCAGAAGGAAATAGAAAAGTAGACCTGATAAATAGTCTGGAAAAACAATTTAATCTCCTGGAATATACTACTGGAATTAAGCGTGCTGATGCAGGTGCGTTCGACTTTGATATCAACTTTTTGAATGCCGATGACGGTACAGCTATTGCACAGAAAAATAATGCAGAATTTTTATTAGCTGAAGATAAAATACTACAGGCAAAGAAAGAAGTAGAGATAGCAAAACTAGCAGACAAACCAATGATTGGCGCTCATGCAGCAACAGGTATTAAAAATGGTTATGTTCCTGATGTTTACGAAATGAGATTCAACTACAATGCAGGTGTTTCTTTTACCATGCCATTATATGGTTTTGGCAAAACAAAACAACAGGTAAAATTGCAGGAAACAGTTGTAAAGCAACAGGAGTTAGCGCAGAATACTTTAGCTGGTACTTATAAAAAAGATATAGAACAGGCGCTAACGGATATCAAGACCAACATAGAAAGAATAAAGAATACAAAGAGTCAGCTGGATGCAGCAAAAGCAGCACAACAGATTACTGCTTCAAGGTATAAGAATGGAGTAGCTACCAACCTGGATGTAACAGCAGCAGCTACCAATGTTCAGAAAGCAGCGCTTACACAATTGCAATACGACTATCAACTATGTCTGGCAAAAGTAGAATTAGCGAAGTTGTTAGGATATGAGTATTGGGGAAAGTAAGAATACAAATTTGACAATTTGAAGATTTGAAAATGTGACAATGGAATACAAGTTACCAGTAACTAGAAACCTGAAACTTGTATTTGTATTCTCCTGACTCCTATCTTCTGTCTCCTTCCTCCTTGTATTAAAACATAAATTATGAAACAATTATTTATCATCCGTCATGCTAAGAGTAGCTGGGATAATATGTTGCTGAATGACTTTGATAGAACGCTTAATGAGCGTGGTATGCGAGATGCTCCGGCTATGGCAAAACGTTTAGTAGATAAAGGGATTAAAGTAGATAAGTTTGTTTCCAGTACTGCTGTGCGAGCATTTACAACTGCTACCTTCTTTGCTAAAGCATACCACCAAAAGGAAAACGATATAATTGCAGTACCAGCACTATATCATGCAGGGGAAGAAGTGTTTTATAAAACAATAAAGGCTTTGGATAATTCACTGAATAGTGTAGCCTTGTTTTCCCATAATCCCGGAATTACCTACTTCGTAAACACACTGACAAATTCCCGTATTGACGAGATGCCTACTTGTGGCATTTTCGCCATTCAGGCACCAATAGAAAATTGGAAGGACATTGAAGAAGGGAACAATAAGTTCTGGTTCTTTGATTATCCTAAAAACGTTTAAAGGAATACATTGTGAGCAATTTTTATAGATCAGCTTTTAGCACAACAGCGTTTAAAGCTTGCTCTAGTAACTGATTATTTTCAAATGCATTATTAACTGGTAGCTTATACGGAAATGATTCTGCTTCTTTGATTGCATGGGTAAGATTAAAATCCTCCTGATCTATATGTAATGCCCATTTTCTGGAATGTAATAATGCAGCAAGATATTCCTGTTCTGTCTGTGCCGGAGTAGGAACCAATATCAGTTTCTTCCGAAGTCCAATCATCTCCATTAAAGAAGTATATCCTCCTCTACAAATTACATACTTACTCTTTAGAACAAGATCATTTAGTTCATTGCCTGGAAGGTGAGAGAGATACAGTAAATTGTCGGCTTCTACTCTGGTAAACATGGCATTAGGTAAGCCTCTTACCATAGCTATTTTATACGGACTATCTTTTACTTGCTTTAGAATCTTTTCTTCCAATATAGTTCTCTGAGGCTCAGGGCCGGATAGAATAATGCAGGCATCAAACGCTACTTCTGTACTAGCTGGTTTCGGATAATTAAACCTAAATAGCCAACCTATATATCGGTATGCAGTTGTTGGAAACTTAGCTGGGTTGGATAATCTTCCAGCAAGGTTGTCAGGATATGGATTATCTGGAATCCAGCATTGATTAAAAGGTTTTACTAATCGATAATGAAGCCTTCTGACAATTGACTCAGAGAATGCATTATTGGTAATTATATTTAACTGATGAGTAATAAATACTGAAGTAATATGTTTCTGATAAAACCCATAACGATTATCGCTAATAATCAGATCTACCTTGTTTTGCTTTACAAACTCAGTTAGCCATTTATGTTCTGCTCTAATAGCTTTAAAGATTGTAGGAATCTGAGCAAACAACTTCCATCTTGTCGCTTTTTTACTTTTACCGTAGTTAATATTGTAACCGGGTAATGAGACAAAAGTTGCTGTTGGAAACTCCTGTTGTAACAACTGTTTTTGCGAGCCCTCTGTAGCAATAATTACATGAAAGCCCCTTGCATATAATAGCCTGATTATAGGGATGCATCGGGTAGCATGACCGAGCCCCCAATCAAGTGGTGCAATTAATACAGTATAAATTTTAACGTCTTTCAAATACTATGATTGAAATTATTATGAAACTATTGCCTTTAATTTGTGGAATGAAACAGAAGACTAAATTAATATTAGCAATAGTTATTGCAATTTCTGTGGCAAATGTAAGTTGTGGTTTATTTGGTAAATCAAATTATCAGAAACATTGTATGTGTCCAGTATATAAGTCAGACAGAAGACGCTAACCTCTAATTTTAATCCTTCCTCTCTAAGTCTTCATTTATTCTCCAAAAAATAAATTTGGAAATATTACATGTACATACATATATTTGCATTATGAAGTTGGAAGTAGCACTTAAAAGCAGTAAATTTAAAAGTAATATTCACAAGGCTGGATTGAATATTTTATATACTGCATGGTGGTTAAAATCTTCTACTACTAAAGAGTTGAAAGAGTATGGTATTACACATGAACAATATAACGTATTGCGAATACTGAAAGGTAAACATCCGGAACAAATGTGCGTAAAGGATATTGCTTCGAGGATGATTGAGAAAAACTCAAACGTACCAAGGATTATAGACCGTTTAGTGATTAAGAAATTAGTAAAAAGAGCGACTTCAGAAATAGATAAAAGAGAGACCGTAATGAACATTACAGCAGCAGGAATTTCCATATTGGATTCCTGTACTGTAGTAATGGATAAAACTATGGATAGTTTAATAGATTTAACGGAAGAAGAAGCAATTATTATCAGTGAATTATTAGAGAAAATAAGAACAAAGGAATCATAACCCTTTTTTTGATACAATACATGTATATACACACATTAAAATATTAACAATGAAAACTTTACTTTACACAGCAGCATCAAGAGGACATGTAAATCATGGTTGGTTAGATGCACATCACAGCTTTAGTTTTGGTAATTATTATGATTCTTCAAGGGTTCATTTTGGAATGCTAAGAGTTTTAAACGATGATATCGTTCAAGGGGGTATGGGTTTTGGTATGCATCC
>CANFLJ010000089.1 GCA_947447815.1 Chitinophagaceae bacterium
CCTTCGGCAGCTTTTATCTCGCTCTTCTTAGGTTTCTCCTTTGGAATCTGATCTATATATATTTTAGCCGGTTTAGGTTCTTCTACTTTTTTCTTACTAAACCTATAAAAATAAGGGAAATCAATCTGATCCATATAAGCAGGAAACTTTACCCCACGAACCTGAATCATGACCATTTTATCATTCATTATTTCTACTACTTTTCCTTCTTCGTGGCTGTGAAGGACTATTATTTCGTCGCCTACCTGATACTTCATTTATACTCCCTGATTATGGGCGCAAAGAAAAGCATAAGTTGGATTCAATAAAACTAATTAACAAGTAGCATTAAAACGTGAATCTTGAATCGGGAGTCGAGATAAATACAGTTCTTAAACATCGGGATTATTATTTTGTGAGCACTATGATTATAATTATAGTTTGGGGTAGAATTTAATGATATGAATAATGTATTAGGCTAATTTCAGGCTATCTTCTTAAACGATTTCAGAGATTTAATCCCTTTTTAAATGTATTGTATAACTATTTATACTTACCTTACAAGCCTAAACGATATGCAATATGATTAATTTGAACAGTTTGAAAGTAGGCGATTATGTAATTGCTGAGTATGAATCCACCTTAAGAGAAGGAGAAGTAACCAATGTAGACCATGACGAAAACAAAGCTTGTGTGGCTACTGATGTTCAGGAATTCTGGTATAGCCCAGCCCATCTTCATCCAATACCTTTGAATGATGAACAATTGATGAAGTTGAATTTTGAAAAGGATGTACTGGAAAGTGGGTCAGTGAAATATAAAAAAGGTGCCTTTAGATTAATGACTAAAATCCCCAACGATTTTACCAATATTGAAATCTGGTATCGTGAAGATAGAAGACAACACCCGGATGTACACTCGATACATCAGCTACAGAATCAGTATCTGGATATGACTAAAGTACACCTTACCAGAGAGCAGATTTAGTTCCGGGTTAAGCAGTTTAAATAGTTCTAGAAGTTCAAGGAGTTTAAGAAGTTCAAGGGTTTAAAATTTGAACCTTTAGGTATTTTCTGCGCTATACTTTCTGTTTATTAAAACTAAATTAGCGTTTAGTTATCACTGTTATATCAGTATTGATTTAGTATTATCTCCATACCAACACCAGCATACCGGCAAATATCAATCCACCTCCGAGCATAATCTTAGGTGTTACCGGTTCTTTTAGTAATAAAAAGGACAGTAAAAGGGTAATTACAATGCTTGCTTTATCTATTGCTGATACATAAGATACCAACCCATCCTTCATAGCTCGATAATAAAAAATCCAGCTAATAGAAGTTGTAATTCCTGAAGCAATTAGCAAAAACCATTGTTTCTGCGTTATCAAACCAACATCTTTGTACTTGGCTCCTATTACATTTACGAATGTGATAATAAAAAAGATAACAGTAGTTCGAATACCTAATCCAAAATCTGGATGAATATTCTTCAATCCATACTTAGCTAATACAGAAGTAAGTCCGGCAAAAATCATGGAGATGATTGCATAAAGAATCCATAATTGCATAATCGAGTTTTTTATTAGGTGAACTGTTTAATTATTACACAGTAAAATGATTAAAGTTCATTAATCTTTTTACCCTGATGATCTTTCAAATGAACATTTTTAGGCACTCCAACTAACTGATGATGATAAATACTATTATGCCCTGAGAACAAATAAGAAACTACGCAAGCAATAGCAACATACACCCCACAATCGGCCCCAAACAATTCGATAGCCATCAGTGTACAAGCCAATGGCGTATTGGTAGCACCCGCAAACACGGCCACAAAACCCATACCAGATAAAAGTGCAAATGGCAAAGGAATAAATAGCGCGAGTGCATTGCCTAATGCGGCACCAATAAAAAACAGAGGCGTAACTTCTCCCCCTTTAAAACCAGCAGCAAGGGTAATAATAGTAAATGCCATCTTTAAAGCAAAATCGAATGGAGGCAACTGATAATGAAAGGAATCTACTATTGTAGGAATTCCCAAACCTATAAATTTAGTGTTACCAATAGCCCAAACTGCCAATACAATAACGATTCCTCCAAAGAAAGGACGTAGCGGTGCATAACTAATGTAGGTTTTGAAAGCTTTACTAGCACTATGAATAGCAGTACTGAAAGTTGCACCACAAACACCAAAAATAATCCCTCCAACAATTGCATAAAAAACATGCAGAAAAGTAATTGCAGGCACAAAAGAAATATGGTAGATAGTATGCTGTACTCCCCAACACTTGGTAATAAGATCGGCAATGATAGCTGTGGCAAAAGCAGGAAAGATAGCATCGTACTTCATCCTACCTATTACAAATACTTCCAGTCCAAATACTGCACCGGCAATGGGTGTGCCAAATACGGAAGCAAAACCACCAGCTATAGCAGCAATAATGAGCACTTTTCTTTCTTCTTCCTTTAGTTTAAAAGGTTTACTAAACTGATCCGCTATAGCTCCAGACATTTGCAAAGCCGTTCCTTCTCTTCCGGCAGAACCACCCAGTAAATGGGTAACCATTGTTCCGATATATACAAATGGAGCCATCCGGAAAGGAATAATTGCCTTAGGATTATGAATGGTATCTATCAATAAATTGTTGCCTGCTTCTACTTCTTTACCTAAATACTGATATAACAACCCAATTAATAACCCTCCTATTGGCAATAATGCAATAATTATTTTATTGGACTCTCTGTAATTTGTCACCCAGTCTAAAGAAGTAAGAAATCCAGCAGAAGCAGTACCGGAACAGACTCCAACAATTGCGCTTATCAACAACCATTTTAATAAATAAATAATAGCAGGATACTTTATAAAAAATGGAAACCCAGCATTGGGTAATTGATTTTTGATAGGAGCTTTATGTTCTGTATTCTTCAAATCGTTTGTTTGTTGAAAGCAAAGTAAATCAAAATAATATGATATTTAAACATTTTTACCTCATTAAGTTTACAGGGTTTTTAAACGTTTGTGATGAAAAACAATATTTTTATCAAGTATATACATACAAAAAGTGCCGGAATAGATTAATCCATTCCGACACTCAACCTAAAACACCCAAAACAAAATTTATTTTATTCTTCCTGCTTCACTTTCAATTCCTGTCTTTCTATTACGAGATGCTTTTACCTGATTATTACCAAAACGATAGCTTAAACTTAATCTTAATGATTTACTTTCCCAGGTACCACTACCATCAATAGAATTTCCACCAAAGTTGTTATTAGCTCTCCATGGACTCATTGTAGACAATACATCAGTTAAGCTGATTTTTACAGTTGCTTTCTTTTCCAGGAATAGTTTTTGTAATCCTACATCAAAACCACCCTGTGGTTTAGTTCTCCAGGTAGCGCCCCAGATAGATGGACCATTATACCAACCGCTTATTTCGGCAGAATAATCATTGCCTAGGGTAAATGATTGTTGCAGATAAGCACCATACATTGGTATATCAACTTTTACGGTATTCACGCCAATCTTACCATCAAACATTTGATAACTATACCAGAAATTAGCATATCCATTCCACCATTTTTTAATAGGCGTAGGCGCTCCAATATTAAAATTGATAATCTGTTGAGTAGCAAGATTTCTTTGCTGCACATAGGTAGCATTAAAAGTAGTATCCGTTACTTCTGTAGCATAATCAATTACTTTGCTATAGCCAACTGTGGTATTTATAAAGCCCATGAATGTATGTGTAAGCTCTACATTCTGTGTGTATTGAGGGCGAAGAAATGCGTTTCCTTTCTGGTAAGTAAGCTCATCCAGTTTGTTTTCGAAAGGATTTAAATCCTGATAACTAGGACGATCAATCCTTCTGCTATAGGTAAGATTTAATGTATGTTTTGTATTAATATTCCAGGTAATAGCTACGCTAGGAAACAAATCAAGATAATCTCTTTTTACATTATCATCAGGTAACGTTGTGTCCTTAGCTCTGGTAAGTTTTCCTTCGCTGTTAGTTTGCTCCAAACGAAGACCAAATTGCGCATTTACTTTTGCATTTATAGAACGATTGAAATTTACATACGCTGCATTTACAGTCTCTTTATATACAAATGAATTACTCTTATCTAGGTTCTTTACTGGCACACCAGATTGTACATTAAAGAAATCGAATGTGTTAGATGTTTTTACATAAGAATATTTAGCCCCATAACTTAATTTCCCTTTCCAGAATTTATGTTCTACATCCAGCTTAGCAGTGTATATATCAATATCAGTAGGTGTATAATTACGGTTAGTAATATTGTAGTTGTTTACTGGGTTACTAAAAATGTAATCATTAGGCTGATAGCTATGCCCTACCCCTCTGAATAATCCATTATCAGCATCAAAATTTATTTCTTTACCAGCAGTATCTGCATAACGGTAATTGATATTGAAGTTTGCATTAGTTCTACTTCCTGGATTCGTATTTTTAGCAACCAGTGTTTTGATATAAGTCTGCGTAGGATAATAGGTTACGATAGTCTTACCATCGCTGGTGGAAACGTTGTCATTGAAATTACCATTTGCCATAAACCCAATGGTATTATTGTTATCGATAAAATAATCAACTCCAGCTTTTATATTGGTAGATTTTTCATCATTAAACATTTTACTTTTCTGATCATATATAGTATCAGACTGAATTCTATAGAGGTTTAACGAATTTTCTTTTATTCCAATATCGCCACCAAGATTACTGAATAAGTTGATCTTTTTATCTCGGTAATTGAAACTTACAGAACCATTTCCTTTAGGGGTAATTCCTTGTATATAAGTAGCATTTACATTTCCATTAGCACCAAACTTCTTATTCTTCTTCAGTCTTAGATTGATAATTCCAGCATTACCACTGGCATCATATTTAGCACTAGGATTGCTAATCATTTCTATGGCTTCTATATCATTGCTATTGATACTTTTAAGGTAGGCTGCCAGATCTTTACTATCCAGCTGCATCATTTTTCCATCTATATAAATTTTCACCCCTGTCTTTCCTTTCATGCTGATATTTTCGTTGTTATCAACAGAAATACCTGGACTTTTTTGTAACAATTCCAATGCAGTACTACCAGTTGAGTTTATACTGTTTTCTACATTAAATATCGTTTTATCAGCCTTTACTTCTATCATTGGCTTTTTAGATACCACCACCACATCATTCATCTTGCCAGAAACCGTTGCTAGTTTTATATCAGGCATTGTAAAGTTTTCCTCCTGATTGATGGTAAATACCTTTGAATACAAAGTATTTCTACCTACAGAAGAATAACTAAGCAGGTGCTCCCCTTTCTTTTCTGTTACTATTTCGTATACTCCACTTACATCAGATATACCAGCCTTTTCCAACATACTATCCTTTGCATTGAGTAAGGAAATAGTTACATTGGCTAATGGTCCTCCTTTATCATCGGTTACCTTTCCATTAACTGTTGTTTTGATTTGAGCTTGCGCCACTGACACACTCCCAAGCAGGAATGCTATAATTTTAATTATTCTCATAAATACTTTTGTTCTTTATTTGCGATTGCAAAAAAGCATTAATAAGAAATGCTGCTGAAATAAATATGTACAAATAAAGTTTTTTAAAGGATGAATGGTAACAAGAAAAATAAAGGGGTTGATAAACGGCAAAATATTGCTGTAGAAGTGTTTGGGAGAATCTGGGCACTATGGGGGCTGATAACTTTTATAGTAACGTTTATGGTTATTTTCCTACCTACAATGTCTACTTATCTTATTAAAGGCAACAGGGGGCAGGCTATATTTATTCAGATTTCTAAATTATGGATGGATTGCTGGTTATTTTTAGTAGGATGTAGCTTGAAAGTTACCGGAAAAGAGAACTTTGTAAAAGGTAAAACCTATGTAGTTGCCTGCAATCACAACTCTTTGCTCGATCCTACCGTTACTTGTCCTTATATACCTGGTGCAAATAAAACAATTGCTAAAATGTCCTTTGCTAAAGTACCCATCTTTGGTTGGTTTTACAGAAAAGGAAGTGTATTGGTAGATAGAAAAGATGCTAAAAGCAGACTAAAAAGTTTCGAAGAAATGAAAGAAGTTATTGCACAGCAAATGCATATGTGTATCTACCCAGAAGGTACCAGAAATCAAACGGGTGATTATTTAAAAGCCTTTTATGATGGTGCATTTACTTTGGCCGTTGCATCTAATGTTCCTGTGATACCTACAGTTATTTGTAATACTGAAAAGGCATTACCAGTAAATAAACCATTCTTTTTCTTACCTTATAAAATAACGATACAGTTTCTGCCTGAAGTTTCCTCCGAAGGTAAATCTGCTAAAGAACTGAAGGAAGAAGTATATAACATTATGTACAACTATCTGAAAGAAAAAGACACAGTAAAAAAAGGTTAAGAATTTACAGCTAAATAGTCATTTTATAATAGACAAATAATACTTTATTGGGTAAGGACTGTTGGTCTTTATTCACTACTTGCTATAGTTCCTGATTATATTTGCACCCATATTCTTTCTAAAGAATAAAATTCATGACATTAAGAAAGGCAATTGGCCGTATTCATTTATGGCTTGCATTTATCACTGGCATCATCGTTTTTATTGTATGTATTACTGCAGCAATATGGGAATTTTCTCCCGAGATAGAAGATCTTATTCAACCATACAGAACTGTTAAAGAACAAACAGGATCATTTTTATCTGTTACTGCATTAAAAAAGATTGCAGACCATGCAATGCCAGGAAGAACTGCTGAGCGTATAGATTTTGAGGGCAGAAAAAAGGCTGCCATCATCAACCTATCGGGCAAAGGAAATTATAAGCTATACATCAATCCATACAATGGAGAGATTCTTACTATCAATAATGAAAACAAAGCCTTTTTTCATTGGATTAAGAAAGGACATTATTCACTTTGGTTGGGTGATATAGGAGAAGAAATTGTAAAATGGGCTACCATTATTTTCTTTATAATACTGATTACAGGAGTGGTGCTTTGGTGGCCTAAAAATAAAGCTGCCCGCAAACAACGATTTACCATCAAGAAAGGCAGCAGCTTTGTAAGATTAAATTATGACCTACATAATGTATTAGGTTTCTATGCCTCCTGGATAATTATGTTTGCCGTTATTACCGCCATGATTTGGGGCTTCAGCTGGTTGAGTGATGCAGAACAATGGATTGGTAATGGTGGCAAAACAATTGAAAATAATATCAGCAGAAAATCAAACCCAGTAAACAACCAACCTAGCAACTGGCATGGAGTAGATAGTGTTTTTAAAAATACCATCAGCCAGTACGAAAACTATAGAAAAGCACTCGTCATTTTCCCGGAAGATGATAGTGATGTATTAAATATCACGGTTTATCCACAACAGAATGCCTATCATTATGACGACTATTATTTTGATCAATATTCTTTAATGAGAATCAACTCACCCAATGATCTTTATAAAGATGCAAATGGTGGAGAGAAGATTAATAGAATGAATTACGATATTCATATTGGTAGAATAGCGGGTTTCCCCGGAAGGATTGGCATGTTTTTTGCAAC
>CANFLJ010000090.1 GCA_947447815.1 Chitinophagaceae bacterium
GAATCGGTGAGCTTTTTGGTAAACAAAGCATTTTCGTATGTGCTGCGCGAAGAAGGATCGATGATGATATCCTGTTCTTTTACGCCACTTAATATAAATTCTTTCTTCAGCGAATCAGCTTCGGAAGGTTCTTTGGTCAGAATGGCTGCCGAGCCACCGCTGATAATGATCTTTTTGATAATGCCGGAATGGTACAGTTTGTTGGTCTGAATAAATCGATCGCAGGCATCATTGAAATAACCTTGCTTATCATCGTCAAAAGAGTACATACCCCCCAGTATAATACCTGCTTCGTAAGTATTACCAATTGCTATCTGCTGCCTTGGAGTCTGCCACCATAGCATGGTCTTTTTGTAGATAACATTGTTGGTGAGTATAAAAGTCAGCAAGAGTGTAGCTATTAAGATCCTCTTTTTTAGAATGGGCTTCTTAATAACAAAATACAGGATAACGCCTATATATACCCAGTATGCAGGACATAACATAAACGCTAAAATCTTTGACAACAAAAAAAACATAGTGTATTACTTAATAAATTGCTTGCTGACTACCAGCTCTTTTGAGCCTGCAATATAAGTGTAAAAACCTTCTCCGCTCTTTACACCCAGTCGACCTGCGGTAACCATATTGATGAGTAAAGGACAAGGAGCGTATTTAGGATTTCCCAGTCCATCGTGCAATACTCTGAGGATAGAAAGACAAACATCGAGTCCGATAAAATCGGCCAGTTGTAATGGTCCCATAGGGTGCGCCATTCCTAGTTTCATGATGGTGTCTATTTCGTTTACACCAGCTACACCTTCGTACAGACTAATGATGGCTTCATTAATCATTGGCATAAGAATTCTGTTGGCAATAAATCCAGGATAATCGTTTACTACAGAAGGTATTTTGCCCAGTTGTTTGCTGAGTGTAACTATAGTATCGGTAACAGCAGCATCGGTAGCATAACCATTAATTACCTCTACCAGTTTCATAACCGGAACGGGGTTCATAAAGTGCATACCAATTACCTGCGAAGGACGCTTGGTAACAGCGGCAATCTGGGTAATAGAAATAGAAGATGTATTGCTGGCAAGGATAGCCGCAGCCGGAGAATGTGCGTCTATTTCTTTAAATATATTTAGTTTAAGGGTCGTGTTTTCGGTAGCAGCTTCTACTACTAAATCGGCATTCTTTACGCCATCGGCAATGGTAACACAAGTACTGATATTGTTGATGGTAGCTTCTTTTTGTGCTGCAGTAATTACTTCTTTAGCTACTTGTCTATCAAGGTTTTTGGCGATGGTAGCAAGCGCTTTTTCCAACTGAGGGGCACTTACGTCGATCAGGGTAACAGAAAAACTATTTTGTGCAAATATGTGGGCAATACCATTTCCCATTGTGCCGGCTCCTATAACTGAAATATTCTTCATAATTATGAATTAGTGAATTAACGCATTAGCGTATTATCGAATTATTTAATCAATTTTATTTAATTAGTAATTTAACGAACTGTAAACTTCTTACATTAAATGTATTTGTATTCATTATTACTTTAGCATATTATCGAATTAGCTAATTATTTATCCATCTATCTCTATCATCAGGAGAGAATTTCCATGGAGCGAAGTTGTTTTCTATGTTACCAAAAACACCGTTCCATTCCTGTGGTGCATTGCTTTCTTCCATTATCAGATATCGGCGCATCTGCACAATGATGTCTAAAGGAGAAATGCTAACAGGGCAAGCTTCTACACAGGCATTGCAGGTAGTACAAGCTCTCAGTTCTTCTTCGGCAATATAATCGCGCAGCAAAGCTTTATTGTCATCCACAAAAGTCTTGTTGGCATTAATATTATTACCCACTTCTTCCAGTCTATCACGAGTCTTCATCATGATAGTACGAGGGCTTAATAATTTGCCGGTAATATTTGCCGGACAGGCACTGGTACAGCGGCCACATTCGGTACAGCTATATGCATCCATCAAATTCTTCCGGCCCAAATCAAATACATCTTTAGCGCCAAATCTTTTAGGATCACCCGCTTCGCCAGTAGGAGCAAGTTCGGGCTGCATAGCATATAATACTTCCTGTTGTATCTCGGGCATATTCTGCATTTTTCCAGGAGCACTCAGGCGGGCATAATATGCATTGGGGAAAGCCAGCATGATGTGTAGATGTTTGGAATAAGGCAGATAATTAAGAAAAGCAAATATGCCTATAATGTGCAACCACCAGCAAGCTTTTTCCAGAAATAAAACATGCGCTTCAGAATGGTGATGCAATAAAGGTTGCAGGAAGCTGGACACAACAAAAGAATGATTGAAATCGCAGGAATCCATAATGAGGAATAAACTCATTAAAACAATCTCGGTAAACAATATATAATTAGCATCGCTGCGAGGCCATCCGTTTAAATCGCTGGACGCAAAACGTTTTAAACGGATAATATTTCTACGGATTAAGAAGATAGCACATACTACGATAACGAGAGCTGCCAGTATCTCGAAAGCATTAATAAGGAAAGTATATAAACCACCTAATGGAGCAGCAAACAATCGATGGGAACCTAATAAGCCATCGAGTACAATTTCGACCACCTCGATATTGATGATGATAAAACCTGCATAAACAACGAGGTGCATGATGGCCACCAACGGGTTTTTGAACATCTTCTTCTGACCCAATGCCAGCAATAAAAGATTGTTCCATCTTAAGGATGGCTGATCGTTGTTTAAGTCGTCTTTTCCAAGAAAAATATTGCGTTTTATTTCGGCTGCCTTTTTGGTAAAAAGATATACAGAAACGGCAGTTAGAAAAAAGAATAAAATTTGCCCAATCATAAACAATCGTCTTGGTTAGTTTGCTAAGGTATGTGTTTTTGAGATTTGTGATAGCAGCATTGCACAATACTGATAGATAAAACAGCAGAAAATTGTAGAAAACACAAGTCTTTTCTATTATTTTTACGCTACATAATATGGACAAGTATAGTATAACACATGAAACCTGGAATAAGGTAGCTGCGGCATATAAAGATAAATTTATGCCTATTGAGCTGTATAATGAAACCTACGATTTCTTTTGTAATCAGGTGGCAATGGAAGGAGCTCGTATTCTGGAAATTGGCTGTGGACCAGGAAATATTACGCATTATATTGCCCGTAAAAGACCCGATTTTATTATCGATGCAACAGATGTTGCGCCCAATATGATACAGCTGGCACAGGAACTTACTCCAACAGCTAACTGCTGGGTAATGGATAGCAGAAATATTTCCAAATTAACTACAAACTATGATGCCATTGTTTGCGGCTTCTGCTTGCCTTATTTATCAAAAGAAGATTTTGAATTAATGATTCAAAACTTCAGGAAACTATTGAATGAAAATGGAGTTGTTTATTTAAGTACAATAGAAGGAGCGTATGATAATTCGGGTTTTGAATGGAGTAGCGATGGAGCTTATCAATCCTATGTTTACTATTATCCCGAAAGGTATTTATCGGCTACACTGGAAGAGAATGGGTTTGAAGTAGTTACCTGTTTTAGAATTCCCTATGAAAGAAATAGTAACAGGCAGGATATCCATCTGGTAATGATTTTCAAGAAGGTGGTGGAGAATAAGTAATCAAATTACTATATATGAATGTAGCTAGAGAAATAGACGAATACATTGCAAGTTTTCCTGAAAATGTACAGGTACTGCTGAAAGAATTAAGAAGCATAATTAAGCAAGCGGCACCTGCGGCAGAGGAGATTATCAGTTATAAAATGCCCGCCTATAGACAAGAGAGCATGCTTGTTTATTTTGCCGGGTATAAAAATCATGTAGGATTGTACCCAACGGCATCCCCTATCCTTGTTTTTGCAGAAGAACTTAAAACCTATAAAACATCAAAAGGTGCTATACAATTTAAGCTGGACGAACCATTGCCTTCAGCACTAATAACCAGCATTGTGCACTACAAAATAGAAGAGAATAGGTTGAAGTTGGCAAAACGAATGAAAAATAAATAAGCACCAGAATAGCAAGAGCTGTATTATTACACATTAATAAATACATAAATGATTAAAACGATTTACCCCTGTTTATGGTTTGATGGAAAGGCAAAAGAAGCGGCTACCTTTTATTGTTCTGTCTTTGAGAATTCCAAAATCATGGCCGATACACCAATGGTCGTTACCTGTGAATTGCAAGGCAAGAAGTTTATGTTATTAAATGGTGGTCCGGCACATACTTTTAATGAAGCGGTTTCCTTTGTAATTGAGTGTGATACACAAGAGGAGATAGATTATTTCTGGGATATATTTACGAAAGAGGGTAAGGAGAATGTTTGTGGCTGGTTGAAAGACAAATATGGTGTATCCTGGCAGATAGTGCCTTCTGTTTTGGGTACCCTTATGCAAGATCCAGAAAGAGCACCGAGAGTGATGGCTGCATTTATGAAAATGAAGAAGTTTGATATAGCAGCACTAATGAACGCTTAATAATAGTATACAATAATGACCAACACTATCCAACAATTAATAGCGGCAGAAAAGAAAGCAATACAATTGTTTAGTGCTATTGAAAGCGAACAATTAATTAAGGCAGGTAAATCGGAAAGACAATTAAACATGGAGGTTTTTCAGCTGGCGGAAAAGCTGTTTAACATCCAAAAATACTGGCACAAAAGAATAGTAAGGTCAGGAAGAAATACTTTGTTGCCCTACCAAAATAATCCCGCTAATCTTATCTTGCAACAGGATGATATTATGTTCTTTGATTTTGGTCCTGTGTTTGAAGAATGGGAGGCCGACATTGGAAGAACCTATGTGCTTGGAAATGATCCTCAGAAAGAAAAGCTAAGAGATGATGTAGAAAAAGCATGGCAGGAAGGCTATGCTTTTTATCTGAACAATAAAGAACAACTTACCGGAGCAGACCTTTATCAATATACCTGCAAATTAGCCCAACGATATGGTTGGGAATATGGCAATGTTCATTGTGGACACTTAATTGGAAACTTTCCTCACGAGAGGATTTCTGGTGAAATAGTGACCAATTATATTCATCCCGACAATACAGTGCTGTTATCAGAAAAGGATAAGAATGGGTATGACAGAAACTGGATATACGAGATACACTTTATAGACAAAGAAAATCAGATAGGTGCTTTCTTTGAACAGATGATGCGATAATTAAAACTGAAGTATAAACTTTCTTTTATTGTTTCATAAACCGGATAGAAGATGCGGTACTTCCATTCATAAAGATCAATACATAAATACCTGTCATTAAGTTGGCAACATCTACTAGTTCCTGTGTAGAATAAGCTGCAGATTTTTGTTTAACAATAGTTTTGCCATCCAGTGTACAGATATTAATATATGCATTAATCTCCGCCTTATCGTGAGAAACAGATAAGCTATTTTTTACTGGATTACTAAGAATAGAAAGGTTGTTGTTTCTTTCGTTTCTAATTCCCAGAATATTGCTGTAAGTAAACGCTCCATTATTATCCAACATTTTTAAACGGTAATAAACAATTGGATATTGATGATTCTCTTCTATGGACTTATCCGTAAAGGAGTAGTTCTTTTCTTTTACCGATTCTTTAGCGGCATTTACTATTCCTGCGTTACTAAAAATGCTGGCATCGGTGCTTTTCTCAATGATAAATTTGTCAGTATTTACTTCGTAGGCAGTAGACCAGTTTAGTACTACTTGTTTAGCTTCGTTTCTGTAGGCATTAAATCGTAAAAGGCTTAATGGCAATGTATTTGGAACCATTCCATTTAAATATTCTTCCAGCATTGTATACCCACTAATAGCAACATTATTGCCATCGGTAGAATCGTTAGGATTCAAACCCATAGCAGTTTCCCAGCTATCAGGCATACCATCGTGATCGGTATCGACTGGTGCAAGTGCAGTAGTATCATAAACAGGCCATCCTCCTACTGAATCTTGTGTATCTATTATTCCAAGATTTCCTTTGCCATAATAAGTACTGGTAGATACGGTACTATGTTGCGAAGCTGTGCCCGTAAATGTTTCGTTTACATAACGCCTGTCCAAGCTGTCTCTTTTTGGAAAGATAGCACCCGCTCCCGCCAACACAGAAGCATAAGCATCTGTAGCGGTCTGCATTACTATTGGTTCATTTTGTGTAGGAGCAGACAGCTTAAACGAATCGGTATAAGAAGCTGGATAATATTTAGGTTTTAATCCCAACCAGTTATTTGCTGTTATAGCAGTTTGCCCATTTACATAATTACCATCTATATACACTTTCCCTCTCAATCTACCAGCCCATGCAGCAACATAAGTATCATATGTGTTCAGAATAATTTTTGCTTTTGTAGAAGAAGTAGCAGGACCCGGCTTATAGTAATTATTCATGATATTCAACTCTGCTCTTCTTAAACCAAAAACAGGCTTTCCTGTATCAGCAATTTCTATTTCATTTCCATAGCAGTTATCACTATTGCCATAGTTGTAGATAACATTATTTCTGTAATCCAGATAAGCAAGGGTATCGTGTGTGCGAGATCCATTAAAACGAATGGTTCTACTATGATGATGCGCTATAAGATTGTGGTGATAGGTAGCAAATTGACCACCCCAGACTCCTGCATACCCATGATCGCCTTTGGAATTGAAAGAAGCATTTAAGCTTTCACTTACCAGACACCATTGTACAGTAGAATATTTATTGTCATAAAAGGTGGCCGCCTCTTCTATCGACCAGCTCATGGAGCAATGATCTACAATAAAGTTGGTAGAGTTTTCTACATCCAGTCCATATACTGCAGGGTTGTTTGATTTAGATACATCACCTGGACGAAAGTGCATATAACGGATAATCAGATTGGTGCCATAAATCTTCACCATCGATCTTTTGGTACAGATACCATCACCAGGAGCTGTTTGCCCAGCAATGGTCATATTATTTCTAACAACTTTTATGGGCGTCAGTAAATCTATAATACCGCCTACTCTGAATACGATAGTTATTGGTTCGCCAGGATAAGCACTAAATGCCTGTCTGAAACTACCCGGACCGTCATCGGCCAGCGTAGTTACTTCGTATACCTTTCCGCCTCTTCCTCCCAAAGAATATTTACCATAACCTTCTGCTCCAGGAAAAGCAATTTGCTGTGCCTTTAAACCAGTAATACAACAGAGGGTAATAATAGAAAATAAACATAGTTTATTCAGGAAAGAAGCAAAAGATAAACGGCAGGCAGCTATCATAATTTTATAGTTGGTGTTATAATGAAGGAAGCTAAAGTAGTAAAAATTGCAACAATAGCGGTTAAAGCATTATTCTAACCGATAAAAATCTCCGCTCATAAAGCCCAGATAACTTTTATCCATATATAGAGTAGCGTATTATTCGAAATATTATTTTTACGGCTAAATAATCAATTATGATACAGAATCACGAGATAGACTATAAGATTTTCGGGGAAGAAATGCAATATGTAGAGGTAGAACTTGACCCGAACGAAACAGCTATTGCCGAACCCGGAGCCTTTATGATGATGGACGATGGTATTCAGATGGAAA
>CANFLJ010000091.1 GCA_947447815.1 Chitinophagaceae bacterium
ATAGCCATATTGGTAGTAGCATTCTGAGGAGCCCCTACTTTTATCCAGTTGCTTGCCTGCAATGCGTATGTTTGTGCAGCAGCAAGATTTAAACCATTTACATCATTAGCATCCCAAGTAAACATTACATCACGTCCTGTAGTTAATGGATTCTTAGACGACATAATCCAGTTACGGTTAATACTGGTATAAGCACCCGCTTTGATAGCTCCCAAAGCACCTGCAGTTCGATAGATATATACAGAATCAAGATTATCTACACCGGCAGCTATGTCTACTCCAAGTCCTCCAATATTAGTTACTGCACTGGTTCCTACTACTTTTACAGTTCTTGCTGAACCGGCAATGTATTTTCCTGCAGACTCTACCACAAAACTTCCTGGCAGGATAGATGCATAAGCACCAGCACCTACAGGCCACATTGAATTCAACGTAACGCCTGCTGGATTAGTAATCAAATAATTAATGGGGCCTTTTGAACTGTCAAAAGAAACTGTTTGTGCAGTTGTGCCATTCAAGATTAAAGTAGAGATGATGGTAGTTACAGCATTTGTGCTGGAAAAAGTTGCACGTTGTACCGAAGCAGTACCCGCATTGGTACCGGCTACAGAAACAAAGTTGCCATTTAAAAATACCTTGGTAGTCTTGCCAGTTACTGCTGTATTATTTCCATCAATTTCAAATTTAGGAGCAGTATAACCTATAGCACTTGTGCCATAAGAATAAGTTGCATCTATTACAATATTGCCCATCACGTACCAAACAACATTGGTATAATTATTTACTACCCAGTCTCCAGCATTAACCAGTACATTACCTTTTACAACTACCTTATTTCCATTGGTTCCTGAAGGCATTTGAACATAACTGGATGCACCAGTTCTTCCAAGTACAAGATTACCACTGATAATAGTAGAATCTGGGAAATTTTTAAATACTTTAAATGTTTTAGATAGGTTAGGCATATCGATTATCAGATTTCCAAAACCGGTTACATCAGGTGCACCAACAGCAGATAAATTTCCTGCAGTGGTTACATTACCAATAAATAGATTAGAGTTAGGATGCCATTTAGCTGAAGGTATTTGTCCTCCTAGTTTAGAAGTTGAAGTTGCATTTGCTAAAAGATTATAGTAAGAACCCGTATTAAAAGCAAGCGTATTTACAGTAGATCCGTTTATAGCAGCTTGGTATGGATTGTTGTTATTAATAGTTCCATCTACAAATAATGAACCTGCTCCAGTGATAGCCAAAGGAGAAACACTGGTAGAGGTTGCAACTGGAATATTCAAAGTTCCTGAAGCCGTAATAGTTGCTGCTGCTGCAACACTTAATATACCAGAAGCAGATGTGCCATTACTTAAAATATATACAGTACCAGAAATAGCAACAGGCTGATCTACAGTTATGGTGTGTGTGGTCTGAATTATAATTTTCTCAGATCCTGTAGGTGCGGTTGTTGCAGCAACCCAAGTAGCACTGTCAGTAGAAGTTTGCCAGGTAGCTACTGCACTCCAATTACCAGACGCCTGAGACTGATAGTAAGTTTGTCCATTGACAATACTAATCGCAAATAAAGCAAAGAATAAAATAGTAAAATTTTTCATGATGGTAGTTATTTAGTTTTAATGAACGTTAGTTTGTTAAATTCAATACAGTTCAATTCCCATATTACAAACCTACCTAAATTCAAAAAAGTAAAATTAAATAGTTGTATAGATAGCAATCAAACAGACTCAATAGCTTGATACAACAAAAATAATGGCTATAGGTTCTAAAATACAAAACTCATTAAAAATAAATTAAAAAGATGAATTCGGTTTTCAGATACCTAATCTACTCCTTCCCTATTCCATAGAGTATTACCCCGTTTCGCACTCCTGTAGGCTGATTATCTTGCCAGTCTATTTTTCCATTCACAATCACATAAGAAATTCCTGTGGAGTATTGATGCGGTTTAGAGAAAGTAGATTGATCAATAATCGTCTTTTCATCAAAGATGACGATATCTGCAGCATAACCTTCCTGCAGTAACCCTCTGTCCTTAAGATGAAACTTCTGTGCTGGTAAGGAAGTCATTCTTTTTATTGTCTCTGCCAGCGATATCAGGTGTTGTTCTCTTACATATTTCCCTAATACTCTGGCATTGGTACCATAACTGCGGGGATGTGGTACTCCTACCCCTTTTACTCTAATGGTACCATCACTGGCAATCATATTAAAAGGATATTGCATAATAGTGCATACATCCTTCTCGCTGATAGTATGAAACAAAGCACTCGGATTGGCGTCTTTTACCAGATCAAGTATAGTTGTAGACTCCGAAAAAGCTGAATGTGGTTTCTTCATCTGAAGATTAATCTCTTCTATGCTTTTTCCATTAAAACTACTGTCTAGCTTATTGTTTGCAACCACCACAAAACTGTAATGTTTCATGCCTTTATTCTTCAAGCGCTTTACTAAATACGCAATCATCCTTTTCCTGATCTTGGGTCTTTCCAGACGAGCCTTAATAGAGTCGGCACCATCTGCCAGTACCCATTCGGGCAACAGGGTACTGAGTGCAGTACTACTGGCGGTGTAAGGATACTGATCAATAGTTACATCCATACCCGTTGCTCTTGCATCTTTTACCATTTGTAGCATCTTAGTACTGAGGCCCCAGTTGTTTTGTCCACCTACTTTAAAGTGCGAAATCTGTAAAGGAATATTGGCTTTCTTAGCTACATACATGGCTTCCTTTATAGCATACAAAACACTATCGCCTTCATTGCGCATGTGGGTACAATATACCCCACCATATTTAGCTGCCACAGTAGCCATACTGGCCAGTTCTTCTTTGCGGGAATATACACCGGGTATATAGATAAGTCCAGTAGAAAATCCCATAGCCCCATCTTTCATGGCCTGTTCCACAATACTATCCATTTGCCTTAACTCTTTGGCAGAAGGATTGCGCATTGCTTTACCCATGATGGCTTTTCGAACATCATTGTGCCCTACCAGGGAGGCTACATTGATAGAGAGTTTTAAACTGTCCAGAAAAGTAAAGTATTTTTTCAGGTTGGTATTCGATTCTCCACAGTTACCGGTAATCACCGTAGTTACCCCATCGGCAATAAAATTAGTTGCCAACGGGTTCTTCAATTCGTCTTCCTCTATATGCGTATGAATATCAATAAACCCTGGGGAAACTATTTGTCCTTTAGCATCTATTATGCTGTCGGCTTTAATAGAATCGAGTTTCCCAATGCGGAAAATTTTTCCGTCTTTAATGGCAATATCCGCCTGATAAATAGATTTTCCAGAGCCGTCAATAATCCTACCATTTTTAATAATAAGGTTGCATTGCTGAGCACTAATTAATGATACAAAACAAATACAAATTATTGTTGTTATTATCTTTATATTATTTGAAAGGAGGCGGAATAATAATGCTATCATAAGTATCAAAAATAACGTTCCTCATTAAAATATTGTAAACAATTGGTGAGTAATTCAAAATACTTACCTTTACTAAAACAATGAATCATGGTTTCTCAGATTTCAAAAGGCGTTAAAATTTGTGTGGAAGTCTTCTTCCAGTCAGACTATAGCAACCCTATAAACCATGAGTTTATGTTTGCCTATCGCATTACCATCGAGAACAATAATAACTTCGAGATTCAACTATTACGTCGACACTGGTATATTAAGGATTCTGGTAGCGAACAAAAAGAGGTAGAAGGAGAAGGTGTGGTGGGGGTACAACCTATTATTCCTTCTGGAGAATCTTTTCAGTATGTAAGTGGCTGCAATATAAAAACAGAAATCGGCAGAATGGTGGGTTATTATATTGTAAAGAATCTACATAGTCAGTCTGAGTTTAAAATAGACATACCTGCTTTTGATATGACAGCTCCGAATATCCTTAACTAACTTTAAAACAAGGAGATAGAAGTCAGGAGAAAACAAATTTGATAATTTGATAATGAATACAATTCCTATTTAACAGTTAAACCATTAATCAATATAATCTTCTTACTAAACAAAGATATCACTAGTCATTATCAGTGCTTTTTGAAGTGCTTCCTGATTAATATTTCCATGATTAATACTATGCTGTTGTAAGTAATGCAACAACCACTCCATATCCATATTTCCTACTAAATCGTCCTGTGCCATTGGGCATCCACCAAAACCTTTTAATGCTCCATCAATACGAAAACAGTTAGCATGAATTGCTGCCTCTAGTTTAGCTTTTCTATTGCCCGCAGATGAATGCAGATGCACGCCAAAATTAACCGCAGGATATTGAGGAATCAAAGTATTAAGTGCATAGCCTATTTGTTCTGGAGTAGCCATCCCAACAGTATCTGCAAGAGAAATAATCTGAATACCTCTTTTAGCCATTTCATCAGCCCATTTCAATAAAATACTATCATCATATGCATCCCCATAAGGATTACCAAAGCCCATGCTAAGGTATACCACTAATGTTTTATTATGTTTTATGCAAAGCTCTTGAATGGCATCAATCCTTTCTACACTCTCCTCCATTGTACTATTGGTATTCCTTTGCTGGAAGGTAGGTGAAATAGAAAATGGGAAACCAAGATACTGAATAGCATCAAACTGAACCGCTTCTTCGGCCCCTCTTACATTGGCAATAATTGCCAGTAGTTTTGTAGCAGTATTACTCAAATCCAGGTTCGCTAAAACCTCCTTAGTATCTGCCATCTGAGGAATTGCTTTTGGGGAAACAAAGCTTCCAAAATCAAGTACATTAAACCCTACCTGCAATAAAGTATTTATATAATCAATCTTTTGTTGGGTAGGTATAAAATGAGCCCACCCCTGCATAGCATCCCTTGGACACTCAATCAATTCAATCTTTTTCAAAGTAAAAATTAAAAAGTAAAAATTAAATATACTAAATAGAATTAAAAATCAAAACACTTTAGTTTTTGTATTCATTATCAAATTATCATATTATCACATTATCACATTTGCTTTCCTCCTGTCTTCTATATACTAAAGAACTAGCTCTGCTTCATTATCCCAATTGGCTTTTACGGGGATTCTGTTTTTAAATTTCTCTACTTTTTCTGGTTGCTGGTGCTTTTTATAATTCCCTGCATCCCATATCCCATTCTGATTATCATCATACAGTATTCTTACTTCAAACTCTCCTGGATGGAACAATTTGAAGTATAATTCATTCTTAAGTAACGGTACAGATTCTACTAATACTTCATTACTATAAAACAATATAACAGGGTTCTTTTTCAAATCTATGTTCCTTAAACGAACTTTCAGTGACCCATATTCCTCTACTTTACATACCGTAAATTTAATGGTATCATTCTTTTCGAGTGTATTTCCAAAAGTATCTATAGCTAGCGCTTTATCAATGATCAGTCTCAAAGTATCAGCGGCCTTCCATTGATTGACAATTTGAACCTTCGACAATACAGTATCGATAATAACTGATGCAGTATTGATTGTCCTGTAAGTAGTGTCTACCAGTTTAATTTTTGTAGAGTCTCCTTTCTTTAGCTTGTTACTGAAGGTTAAAGTCAAAGTCTTCAATAATAAATCTTGTCTAAAATTTTCCAGAGAGGAAGTATATACAAGTTTCTTTTTATCTGGTTTTGTAGTCGTGGTAGTTTTCTTGTCTTTCTTTTTAGATTCTTCAAAAGCAAGCAGTTTTATGGAGGAAGGATACAACGAAGATTTTATACTACTATCCATAAAGGCAAACATCTTGGTACTATCATCATAACGCCTCATAAAATCGTTAGGCATTATATATAAATTAAAGCGCTGATTAGGTAAATGATCAAAATGAAAATCGCCTTTACTATCAACCCTGGTCATATATACTGGCTTCGTTTTCAAGACCGCAGTATCATCAAGATTGCTATATAATACAGCAATAAGGGTAGTATCTATAGTGCCCGTTTCAGCTAACATTACATTGCCTTTGATATTATTGCTATCTATATACTTTCCTGTAGAAAATATATAATTAAAACCCTTTAATGGGTTGCCCTCATTTACATCTACCAATGCATTACCAAAGTTTAAAGAATAAGTGGTATTGGGTAGCAACGAATCCTTTAGTTTGATGGTAACGGTCTTTAATTTAAAATCTACAATAGGATTTGTTTTAGGTAGTGGTGATACTATTAAGTTTTCCTGAACATTTTTTATCTCTACAAACTCATCAAAACTCAATACAATTTTATTGGCATTAAAATTGGTAGTAGAAAGTGCAGGTAAAGCCTGTATAAGTACCGGCGGTATTGAATCTTTTGGGCCACCATTAGGAGGAATAATAACAGCACAACCTATCTGGCTACTGAAAAAAACTATCCCTATAAATGCTATAAATATTAATCGTACTCTTGAATACATACTGCAAACTAAATGAATTGTGTAAATATAGGGAATAAAAAAAGCTGTTAAAGATTACTCTCTAACAGCTTTTAATTATTTAGAAGGATGATTCTATAAAGTTTTCAATACATCATTCATGCTACGAACAGCATCTGCACTTTTATCAAAAGCAGCTTGTTCATCAGCGTTCAATCCGAAATCAAGAATCTTTTCAACTCCGTTTCTTCCGATGATAACTGGAACACCAAGAGCGATATCTTTTTGTCCATATTCTCCATCAAGCATTACGCAGCTGGTTATTAATTTCTTCTCATCTCTAACGATTGATTTCACTACAGAACATCCTGCAGCACCTGGAGCGTACCATGCAGATGTACCTAACAATTTAGTTAGAGTAGCACCGCCCACCATTGTATCGGCAACAATTTGTTTTTGTTGATTTTCAGATAAGAATTTAGTTACCGGAACACTATTCCAGGTAGCAAAACGAATCAAAGGAATCATTGTAGTATCACCGTGACCACCAATAACTACAGCATTTAAATCGCAAGGGCTAGCGCCAAGATGCTGGCTAAGTTGATATTTAAAACGTGCACTATCCAGAGCTCCCCCCATTCCTATTACACGATTTTTAGGCAAGCCTGTAGCTTGTAAAGCAAGGTATGTCATAGTATCCATTGGATTAGAAACTACCACGATAATTGCATCTGGAGAATTCTTTAAAATATTCTCCGCTACACCTCTTACAATGCCAGCATTTGTACCGATTAACTCTTCACGAGTCATCCCCGGTTTACGTGGTAAGCCAGAAGTAATTACTACTACTTCAGATCCAGCAGTTTTAGAATAATCACCAGTTGTACCTGTAACTCTTGTATCAAAACCCAGCAAAGCAGCTGTTTGATTGATATCCTGTGCTTTACCTTCGGCAAAACCTTCTTTAATATCCAGAATCACTAATTCGTCAGCTAATCCTGCACGAGCAATGTTATCGGCTGTTGTTGCACCTACTGCACCTGCGCCTACTACTGTAATTTTCATAACTAAATTTTTATTTATATTAATTTGATTTTAATCGAGTGCAAAAGTAATGGAGTGATTTTGTATTGCAACTAACATTCGTCATGTTTTTGTAAGATATCGCTTTCGTGTAA
>CANFLJ010000092.1 GCA_947447815.1 Chitinophagaceae bacterium
AGATAAACTAGGAAATGTTGAACCAAACATTCCTATAAAGGTTAACTTAACTCTATTAAATGAGCTATTTTATTCTGTTTGTTAATTTATGGCAAGGTTCACTTTTTTTTTCCACGCTGAAATATTACCGCTATATAGAAAATGAATGAATTTGATAGTTTAATTAAATACTATCTTTCAATTCAATTTTATCTAAAATTGTTTCCAGGCTTTGCAACTGCTTAGTAGTCTCCTGTGCTTCTATAATATACTGTTGATACTTTTGTTGTTCAGTAGCCATCCAGAGCAGCACCATAGCAATATAATCCTGGGTATCCTTTCCGGCAAAATCGTTCCTGTACTCCGTAATTTTATCGTTTACCAGCTTGGCTGTTTTACGCAAAATCTCTTCATGCTCAATAGCTATTTTCAATCGGTAACTTCTATCAGCTACCATAATATTTACCGGTATTAATTCTTCTTCCATGATTATTTTACATTAATGGAGGCAATACATTTATCAATTTCCTTAAGATAGAAATCAATTTTCTTTTTTATGGCATTCTTTTCTTCCGGATCTAATGCCGATAGCTGAATATTAGCTACCGTATTTTTATGTATCAATTGATCATTAGCCATATTTTGCGCTTCCAGCTTATTCGCCAGAAGTTCATTCTCAGACTTTAAACTAACATTTTCCTGCTGTATCGCCTGGTACTTTTTGACCAGTGAATGCAGCTTTTGCCTGATATTTTTAATTTGCTCATCATGGCTCATCGCTATGTTGCTTTATTTAATTGCTGACAAATGTAAATGTATATGCCGAAATGTTTAAGAACATTTAATGCACAACTTTAGAGAAGTGAGGGGAAAAGTAAATTGAACTAAAATTTGCAAGTCCAATTTATCTTAGTTAAGAACATTAATTTACAACCAACTGGCAATCAACCAATTTAAATAAGTCTACTCTTCATCATGCAAAGCATCTGCTGCTTTTGAAAATACGCCGGATATTTCTTTCGATTTATAGATTAATCTATTAAACTTATTACCCAATACAATTATAGTAGCCGTGTCTTTTATAAGACGGGTAAATACAGTGTTGTTACCATGCCACCATCCATTGTGATACACAATAGTTTCATCCGGTTTTACAAGTAATCTCCAGCCAAGCCCATAATTATGCATACTTCTGCTTTCGTTACTATAAGGCATAAATGCCATTTCCAGGGTTTGTTTACTTACAAAAGTTCCAGCATAAAGTGCTTTATCCCAAAGCAACATATCCCTAACCGTGCTATACACATTTTTATCTCCATAAATGCAATCAAACTTCTCTAATGGAAAAGCTGCATTATTATATTGATAAGAAGGAACATAATCATTGGCAGTCTTTATATTGAATATGAAACTATGGGTCATTCCCAAAGGAGCAAATACACTATCCTTCATATAATCGGGAAAATACATTCCGGTTACTTTCTCCACAATCATTGCCAGCAAAATGTAATTGGTATTACAATAGCGGAACGATCTGTCTGGTCGCCCCTCCATCTGTATTTTATTGTCCACCATATACTTTACTACCTCTTCATTCGTCAACAGCTTATTTATTCTTGGAGCCCTGCTAATAACCCTGGTAGTTCTTACCATTTTACCCCTTTTATTTTTGCGATAACTCACTTCTACCTTACCCTCATCCATAAAGTGTACATAATTAGCCAGTCCACTTCTATGAGTTAGTAAATTTTTGATGGTTACATTATCATAAGGGAAATTGGTAATGTACTTATTTACTTTATCCTCCAAACCTAGTTTACCCTGATCGTATAAATGCAATATCGACATTGCAGTAAAGGTCTTAGAAATAGACGCTAAGTGAAAAGGAGTGGTTTCTGTAATAGGCTCTTTGGTTTTATAATTATAATAACCTTTGTAGTCTTCAAATACGATCTCTCCGTTTTTGGCAACCAGGATACTCCCACTGAAATTAGTTTTACCAAGCAGTTTATTGTATTTATCCTGAACTTCTGTATTGTAATAGGTTTTAGCCTTGGTACTTAATGCGGGGAAAACATATGGAGAATCCATTGTAACAGCCACCTTTGGAGCCTTAGTAGTATGACTGCTGCAGGACAGAATTAATATAGAAAGTAGTGTAGTAATCATCAATTTGAACATTATTGCAATTATCTAGTTTATAAAATGCCTTGGTCGCAAATATATAAGTGCACGGGAAAAATCCCTCTTATGTCAATAAACTATAACATAACAGCCTTTAAAGCAATTGTTTTGTGAATAAAATTCATCAAATAAAACATTGATTGAATTATACCTTATAGATAAAAAATGAATTTACCATTTCATAGTACCTCAAAACGGTTTTACAAATTGAAGTAAGTGATAGTAAAAAAGAGAGCGCCTGATAAACTTACTGCCAAAATGGCTACTTTATCATCTGTTTTTTTTAACAAATTATGCAAAATCAACCCATTTTGAATCCCGGGAATAAAGAGTACAATGGAAATAACCTCTTTTGCCTTCCGAACGCTGAGAGTATGACAGAATATACTTATTATATGAAACACTTTTTAAATTGTTCTGTAAAAACAGTTGTTTTTGTCATACTCTTATTTAAAGTATCGATAAAACAGGTGTTTTTGTAAAACTCTTAATAAATTGTTTAGCAAAAACAACCCTTTTAGTTCAACTCTCAGCGTTTGTAAGAATAAAATGGATGTCGCAAAAAGAACCCCAGTATTTGTTTAATAATAGAAGACAATTCTATTCAATAGTTTTTAGGGAAGTATCTAAAGCATTTAAAATGTATTAGCCTTTCTAAATGAATTCTGCCCCAATTATTATATTATATAGTAATGTTTAGAATATACTTAATTATTAATTAAACAATAAAAATAATTTGATTATGAGTAATATAATTGAAACATAGATACTTATATCTCCAATACTTTACCCCTGTCAAACCCTTTTACATATTGGTTAGTAATCAACTTAGTATTCCCAACAGTAAAATCAGGCACATTATGATGATGATGAGCATAGATCCAGTATGGACAATTAACCCCGTTATCAGAAAATTCTTGTATAAACGTTTCTAATTCAGTTGCAAAAGCTTCATGTACCCCTGTTTTTAAGTATTTTTTGGGGTAATTTAAAAGAGTAGGCACATGATGCGTTACGATTATTTGAGACCCTTTAAACGGTTCAGATATTGCTTCTTCCAGAAATACAATACTTTCATTATATAATTGATTGTATCGTTCTATTGTTAACAAAGATTCCCCTGATTTAATAAATCGAAAATCGCTCAGTCTCTTAGCTATTTCTTTTTCTTGATTACCGGTAATTCGAGACCATAATGTAGAAAAGATCAATCTATTACCTTCAAACTCTGCGGATGTATTGTTTACCAATAAAAAATTACTACGTATTGATTCACATAATATTCCAGTTTTCTTTTCTAAATCAAAATTAAAATATTCATGATTACCAGGAACCCAGTAAACCATTTTAAAATGATGACTACAATAATCAATAAATTCTTGATGAGTATCTAATTCGGAAAAAGCAATGATATCACCAGCCAGTATCAACACATCGCCAATAGGCAATAACGGATTATTAGTAAATCGTTTTTTATTTTTTCCTATTTCAAGATGCAAATCAGAAGCATATTGTATTTTCATGTCATTTGCTAAACGATAAATTATGATTATTTAATATTCAGGAGAAAGAATTAATACAAAATAAAAGCCCCGAAATATCGGGGCTTTGCCGGTTGCCCAATAATGGACACTTCTGATATTAAAATTCAAAAACGGTCACTTTCTTCCCAGAGTTCTGATATAATTAATCAAATCTCCTGCAGTTCCTACTTTACCAAAACTACCCTCTATTACATCCTCGTTGCTAGGAATTCTTCTCTTAAAGGACGGCATATCTTTATGCCCTTCAGTCATCTTATAAAAGATGGCTCCATCACTTTGTTTTTTAAACTCTTCCGAAGTAAAATCACCTGGAGTCTGATTTAATTTTATAGCTCTTTTTCCATCACCCTTACCTGTAGCTCCATGACAAAGTACACAATGACGTACATACATCTCTTTGCCAATTTTAATAGATGCAGAATCAGATGGAACCGGGTTTTTCATCTTCTTATATTTTTCAGGTACAACCCATTTAGAGGGATCCTGAATAAAGGCCAACATAAAAACGGAGAATAGCAAAATAGACAATAGTCCAAAAATACTTTTCATATAATCTTGTTTTATACCATCAAATGAAATTATCTGATGATTGCCGCAAGCTATATACTTAATACAGGATAAAAAATGATATATATCATATTTCTTAAAATAAAAACATTAGAAAGATTATTCTAAAATTAAAATTTCAATTATTAAATACATTTTATTACTAATATAAAAATGTTATATCAATATATATTCACTACAATAAAATGCAAGTTCCATCATCAATTTGAACAGTATATGCTTTTAATTCTAATTTCATTTTAGTCTTATATTCTTCAGCAACTTTATTAATAAGCGTATCTATTGCGCTATTTTTTACCAGATTTAAAGTACAACCACCAAAGCCACCTCCCATCATTCTTGCACCTAACACTTCTGGCATTTCCTGTGCTGTTTTAGCAAGCAAATCAAGTTCTTCGCAGCTAACATTATATTTCAAACTCAAGCCTTCATGTGATGCATTCATTAATTTGCCAAATGAAGCTAAATCATTATCCGCCAGAAAGTCACAGGCTTTATTTACTCTCCAGTTCTCCTCTACTACAAACTGACATCTTCTTCTTAAAATCTCATTACCAGCTAAACATTCATCAATCATGTTTATATCTGTATCCCGCAAAGAATTTACCGATTTATATTTTCTACGAATCAGCTTCACTCCTTTCTCACACTCTTCCCGCCTGATATTATATTGAGAATGTGCCAAAGAATGTACAACTTGTGTATCCAGCAAAACAAAGCTGTAGTCTTCCATTATTAATGGGTAATAAGTATGAACCAGTGATTTACAATCTAACTTTATAAACTGATCTCTTTTCCCAAATAAACTGGCAAATTGATCCATAATGCCACAATTTACTCCCACAAAATCATTCTCTGCTTTTTGAGAAATCTGCGCTAATGCAATTCTATTTAAATTAAGATTATAAATACTATTTAAAGCGTATGCTACTGCACATTCCAAAGCAGCTGAAGAGGCCACTCCTGCTCCGATAGGCAAATCACTAGTTAGAGCAATATTAAATCCATCAAGTATAATACCTTTCTTCAAAAATTGAGAAACTACTCCAAGTATATAACTGGTCCAGCCTTTGGAGGGTTTTAAATTATCAATATTTACAATAAAGCTTGTATTATATTCTTCTGAAAACAAATGAATCTCCCGATCTTCTCTTTTAGAAATGGCTATATAAATAGCATTACTAATTGCCGCTGGCAGAACAAAGCCCATATTGTAATCAGTATGCTCTCCTATTAAATTAATACGACCAGGTCCTTTTACGATGATATCAGGGGTTACATTAAATTTTTCAATGAAAACCTTTTGTGTTACGTCTTTCATTAAAACAGATATTATTTGGATATTTAAATTAAAGCTAACTAAGTAATAACGGTATCAGTAACTAATTTATTACCTAATTTTTGACAATAATACTAAATTATCAAATAAATATCAAAAATATTACAGAAGAGGAATATTCTATAAAAGAGAGCGACTTACAATTTATTGAATTGAATTTACAATATCTGCCAGTTCTTTATTTACATCACCTTTGGTACCATACTCTACTACCCTACCTACTTCTTTGCCTTTATGTAGAATAATAAAGGTAGGCACTTTGCTAATTTTGTATCGTATATTTAAACTATCAATGGTATTCTTCTTTCTGTCTACCCCCAATAAGAGTATTTGGTTTTCTGGATAGCCACTTTCGTTCACTAACTTATAAAACTTAGGAAGTAGGTTCTGCGTATCCTCACACCAGGTACCTCCAAAGATGATGATATTAAACAGTTTATGCTTTGTCTTAAAAGTATTTAAGGCATCAGCATCAGTTCTGCCCCATTTCATGTTTTCTTTAAACCAAGGAAAAGAAGTATCCGATTCTATAACTTGTCTGTTTATTACCCCCTTGAGTGTTTTTTCGTTTCCTTTATAAATTGTTTCATAACGAACATGTTTATAAGAAGTACAGGAGATAATTATTACTGCAATAAAACTACAAAAACTAGCTAGCTTCCAGTTAATCATTATTCAAAGATTCTTTAAGTTCAAGTAAAAAGCTCTTTATGGAATTAAGCGATTCTATGATGCTGTAATTATTGTCGGTTGCAAGTTTGTTTTCTTTAAGATACTCCCTGGCCCCTTCAATACTGAACTTTCTGATTCTTATAAGATAATAGATAGTCTTTAAGTACTGAATATCTTCAAATCTAAACAATCTATCTCCTTTTCTATTTTTTCTAGGGGTAAGTACTTCAAACTGATTTTCCCAGAATCTGATTTGCGATGCAGGTACACCAAACCATTTTGCAACCTGACGGATTGGATGATACAACTTTTGCTTTAATTCAGCATCATCAGGTATCCCAATTTGATTTACACCTGCAAATATTTCTTTGTTTGATTTTCTGCCTCTCTTTTTCTGCGTCACCACAAGTGTTCCTGCAGCAGTAACTTCAGTAATTGTTTCTTCCGTTGTAGATTCCTGATCGTTCAAAACAGTATCCTGATCAAGTACATCCACTACATTTTTCATCTCCTCTTCTCTGGGAGCACTCATTGCACCAAATAAGTCTAATTGTGTAAAAGCCATAGTGTAAAATTAAAATAAGATATAGATTCTAGCAACCCTTATTCCTGTTGGTGGATAACGTGTAGGTAATTAATTGATTATATGATAAAATAATTTCTAAAAACAACTTATTATTAGCTGAAAATCAATATAATTTTGTAAAATGAAATTAGATGTATCGAAGGAGATTATTTTTTCTACTTCAAGAAGCGGAGGCAAGGGCGGACAAAATGTAAATAAAGTAGAAACTAAAGTAGAAGGTCGTTGGCATATCCAATCTTCATTGTTAATTACAGAAGAACAATCAATTGTAATTCAGTCTAAATTATCCAATAGAATAAATAAAGACAGCTTCCTGATTATCAAGTCGCAGGAAGATAGAACTCAGTTGGGTAATAAAGAAATTGTAATTATAAAAATGAATGAGCTGATAAATAATTGTCTTATTAAAAAGAAAAGTAGAATTGCCACTAAAACACCAAAATCAGTTATAGAAAACAGATTGAATACCAAACGAATTACAAGCTATATCAAACAAAATAGAAAAAAGGTTCAAAAAGGAGATTATTAATCCCTATTAATTACACTATGAAAGTATTTAAGTTACC
>CANFLJ010000093.1 GCA_947447815.1 Chitinophagaceae bacterium
TTTAAGTTTTTTGGTAACTGTTGCTACGTTTCTTGCATTTTAGGTATTGTAAGTCTGGGATTATTTCTGTTTATAGTATCCTTTTTCCGTATTCCTAACAGAAAACTGACCATTGATGAAAATAAAATTATTTGTCCTGCCGATGGTAAAGTGGTGGTAATAGAAGAGATAACCGACGTAGAATATTTTAAGGATAAGAGAATACAGGTAAGCGTATTTATGAGTCCGGCGAATGTGCATGTAAACAGAAATCCGATGAGTGGCGAGGTGATTTATAATCAATATCACAAGGGAAAATACCTGGTAGCATGGCACCCAAAAAGTTCTACCGAAAACGAGCGATGGAGCGTGGCAGTAAGGAATAACAAGGGAACTATCCTGTACAAACAAATAGCCGGAGCATTGGCAAAACGTATTTGCAACTATACCAAAGTGGGCGATATGGTAAATCAAACAGAAGAGTATGGCTTTATAAAATTTGGTAGCAGGGTAGATATTTTATTGCCGGTTGGCACTACTATAAATGTACAGTTGAACGAGGTAGTAAAAGGAGGTGTAACGGTGTTGGCGAGCTGGTAATTAGCAAAACATTATAATAATGTGTTTTACAACCCATTTCCATTGTATATATTTGCGATTCTAAAAATAAAATTATATGAAAAAAGTATTATTGATTGCTCTTTCTGCTTTTTTAGTAAGCGGAGTAGCTATGGCTCAAGACAGCACTAAGGCTAAAAAAGAATGCGAAAAGAAATCTTGTTGCAAAAAAGGTGAGAAAAAATCTTGTTGCAAAAAAGGCGATAAGAAAGAATGCGATCACAAAAAAGAAGAAAAGAAAGGAGAATAATTAATCGCTATAAAATGCTCTGTTGGTAACAATAGAGCATTTTATATTTTCCGGTTCTTTTATCTATCTTATATTAAATACAAAAGAAATTTTCGGCATTGCATACAAAATTCATCTTTTTTATATAGCATTGCTGCTTAATTAATAAATGTCAAAACAAATATTTCAAAACAAAAATTAAATTGATCATGGCTGACATCAAACCATCTGTTGCACCAAAAGCAACCTCTTCCGTTCAACCAGCAAGAAGTAGTAATTCTATTTCGTGGATTGCACCATTAACTTGTGTTATTTTAGGCTACTTAATCTGGCGTTTTGTACTGGGTGCTGATAGCAACTTTACTTCTCCTGATCTTAAAGGCGGTTTCTGGCCTGATCATCATGGACCAAAAGGTGCATTAGTAAAAATGTATGAAGGTGGTATCCTTGTACCATTATTGATTGGAGCATTCTTGATTGTTATTACTTTCATCATCGAAAGATTATTAACCGTACAAAAAGCGGCTGGTACTGGAAACATTACTGAATTTATCCGTAAAGTACAATTCCACTTAGCTAATAAAGATTTAGATAAAGCTGTAGCAGAGTGTGATAAACAAAAAGGATCTGTAGGAAACGTTATGAAATCTGGATTACATAAGTATAAAGAAATGATTAACGCGGAAGGAATTTCTACGGAGCAAAAAATTATTGTAATTCAAAAAGAAATTGAAGAAGCAACTGCATTGGAATTGCCAATGTTGGAAAAGAATCTGGTATTCTTATCTACTATCGCATCGGTAGCAACCTTGATTGGTCTGTTAGGAACGGTAATGGGTATGATTCGTTCTTTCTCTAAACTAGCTGATTCTGGTGGTGGCGAAGCTGCACAACAACTTTCTCAAGGTATCTCTGAGGCATTGTTTAATACAGCATTGGGTATTGGTACTTCTGCGTTTGCGATTATATTCTACAACATTTTTACTACTCGTATTGATGCGGTAACTTTCGGTATTGATGAGTCTGGCTTTACTTTAACGCAAAGCTTTGCTGCTAACTACAAATAGTAGCTGCAAAAAGTTTTGTGGAAAAAATAAAGAACTGAATCTTAATTATCGAATACTAAATTAATAACAATGGGTAGGCCAAAAATACCGAGGAAAAGTACAGCAATAGATATGACCGCCATGTGCGACGTTGCATTTTTGCTCTTATCCTTTTTTATCTTAACTACTAAGTTTAAGCCTGCAGAAGCAATTGCAGTGTCTACTCCTAGTTCAGTTGCCTCGAAGGTTGCTCCAGATAAAGATGTAGTTTTAGTAACTATTGATCCTACAGGAAAAGTATTCTTATCAATGGGTGATGACAAAAGAGATCTTGCTAAAAAGGAAGCTCTTGCTGATGCCATCATGAAAACAAAAGGAATAACTTTTGACAAACAAAAATTTGCTAAGGCACATTTCTGGGGATGTTCATTTTCTCAATTACCTTCTTATTTAAGTATACCGGAAGAAAATCGTAAAGGAAACGCCTTAGCGGGTATTCCTGCAGACTCTACCAAAGGTGGAAATGAATTTGCAGAGTGGATGACTTTTATCAAGACCGTATACATGGGGGATAAGATGAACCTTTTACTGAAAGGAGATAATGCTGCAAAGTATCCTGCTTTTAAGAGCGTGATTGATGCATTCAAGAAAAACGATCTGATGAAGTTTCAGATGGTTACCAATCCTGAAAGTATACCAACCGGCACAGAACTCTGGAGAAAGAGTATTAAGGGAGAAAAGAGAGACGATTAAAAAATTTATTTAAATTAAAATATTCCAGCTATGGCAGAAATGGATACCTCGTCGGGAGGCGGACACAAAAAAGGACCCGGCGTCAAAAAAGGGAAGAAACTATCTACGAGAGTGGATTTGACACCCATGGTGGATCTGGGTTTCTTGCTGATTACCTTCTTCATCTTTACTACAACAATGAGTCAGCCAACAGCGATGAAATTGTTTTTACCTAAAGATGCAGATAATCCCGAAGATCAGAATAAAGCAAAGGAATCTGGCGCTTTAACTGTTCTATTGGGAAAAGATAACCACGTATTTTATTACGAAGGAATTCTGGATAATTCAAATGCTTCTACCAAATTTAAATCGGCCAACTTCGGCAACGGAGAAGACGGATTAAGAACAGAAATTATCCGTAAAAAAGCAAGTACACCAGACAAGGATTTTGTAGTAGTTATAAAACCTGGTGCTGAGTGTACGTATAAAAATGTAGTAGATGCTTTGGATGAAATGTCTATCAGCGATGTAAAACGTTATGCGCTTGTAGATATTTCGGAAGTGGAAACTCAATTGATAAAAGCAACAGAAGGAGCTACAGGGGCTAAATAATTGTGCAAATTATTGGTCAGTGCATCTCATTCATAAAAAGATTTTAAATGGATATCAATAAAATATTAACCGCCGATTTTCTGGATATACTATTCGAAGGAAGGTATAAAGATTACGGAGCATACGAACTAAGAAAATCGTATAACGAAAGAATCAGATACGCTTTGATTGGTACGGTTGCCATTTGTGCTGCTGTATTATTACTTAACTTCTTTGCTAATAGTGGAAGTAAGAAAAAGGCAGATATTATTGTAGCGGATGTGGTATTGGATAATGTAGCAAAGGATGAAAAAAAGCCTGATGCTCCACCGCCACCACCGCCACCAAAGCAAGAGCCTCCTAAGGTAGAAATCACCAAGTTTACCCCTCCTAAAATCGTAAAAGATGAGGAAGTAAAACCGGATGAAGAAATTAAAGAGGTAAAGCAATTAGAAGATACTAAGATTGGTAAAATCAATCAGGAAGGAGAAAAAGATAATAATATTGTTGCTCCTGTAGAAGCTGCTGGTACTGGTAAAGTGGAAGCCCCTAAAGAAGAAAACTGGGATCAGACCTTTACTTCTGTACAAATTGAAGCTGCGTTTCCTGGTGGTCAGCCTGCATGGCAAAAATATCTGGAAAGAAACCTTGACAGAGATGTTATTGCCAATAAAGGTGGTCCGGCTGGTAACTATACTGTAAAAGTAACTTTTATTGTAGATAAAAATGGTAACGTAAGTGATGTAGTAGGTGTATTAGAAGGAGGCGGAGAAGATTACGGTGCTATAGACGAAGCAGTAAGAGTAATAAAGAAAGGACCTAAATGGGCTCCGGGTGTTCAAAATGGTCATCAGGTGAAAGCCTACAGATCGCAAAGAATTACCTTCCAGGTTCAAGATCAATAGTCTTAATTGTAAAAAATATCTTCAGATCCTCTCATCGTTTGCATGGGAGGATTTGTTGTTTATAGGGAATAGATAGGAGATAGGAGTCAGGAGGAAGGAGACAGGAGAATACATCGTGAGTCGTGAGAAATACATCGTGAGTCGTGGGGAATTTCATTTGAAAATAAATAAAATATGTCTAAATTATCAGGTTGGGATGATACCATTGTAGCCCTTGCTACCGCTCCGGGTGTTAGTGCTATAGGTGTGATAAGGATTAGTGGCAGCAATGCTTTTAGTATCATCAATGAATTATTTCCTTCCAAGAACTTAATGGCACAGGCTTCTCATACCATTCACGTGGGCATGATGCGGAATAAGGAAGAACTGCTGGATGAAGTAGTGGTTTCTTTATTTATAAATCCGAAGTCGTTTACCGGAGAAGATGTAATAGAAATAGGCTGTCATGGTTCTCCCTTTATTCAGGAGAAAATTATGCAGGCCATTACCGATAAAGGAGCCCGAATAGCGAAGCCAGGAGAATTTACCCAGAGAGCATTTTTGAATGGTAAGCTGGATCTTACGCAGGCAGAAGCCGTGGCCGATCTGATAGCCAGCAATACAGAAGCAAGCAGAAAGACGGCTCTTACGAATATAAGAGGCGGTTTTTCGTCGGTATTATCGGAACTAAGAGAACAGCTGATAAAGTTTTCTGCTTTAATAGAACTGGAGCTGGATTTTTCGCAGGAAGATGTGGAGTTTGCCGACAGAACATTACTGAGAGAGAATATTGCTTTGCTACAAAAACAATGTAGCAAACTATTGCAGTCCTTTGTGTTGGGCAATGTGATAAAGCAAGGAGTGAAGGTGGCCATCATTGGTAAACCTAACGCAGGAAAGTCTACTTTATTAAATACCTTGCTCAACGAAAACCGAGCGATAGTAAGCGAGATAGCCGGAACCACCAGGGATACCATTGAAGAAATAATTAATATAAAAGGAATACTATTCCGCTTGATAGATACGGCAGGCATCAGAGAACATACTGCCGATGTAATAGAAAAAATGGGGGTAGCAAAGAGCTACGATAAAATGAACGAGGCCGATGTGGTGCTGTACTTGTTTGATAAAACGGATACCCCTCAGGAAGAATTGACCATGCTGGAAGAACGACTAGCCAATAGCAACATTAAATACCTATTGGTAGCCAACAAAGTGGATATAGAAACAGGGGAGATAAATGAATTTAAAACCAAGCAACCAGTAATCTGTATCTCTGCTAAAGCGAAGAATAATATAGAAGAACTGATAGATAAATTGTTTGTGCTGGCGGTAAATCAGGACATAGAAAAAGATGCCGTAATAGTAACCAATGCACGCCACTATCAATCGCTGGAAAGACTCAGTAAAGCGTTGGAGGAAGTACAGGAGGGTATGAACAATAGTATACCGGGCGATTTGCTGGCATTGGATATCAAAGAGGCACTACAACATCTGGGGGAGATAACAGGGGAAATAACTTCGGAAGATCAGCTTGATTTTATCTTTAGTAAGTTTTGTATAGGAAAGTAATAAAACCTATAAAATTCATATTATAAAAAGAGTCGATTTAACTTAAAAGTCGATTAATAGTCTTTTAGGCTGCAATAATCTGAAGATTAGTTTTTATTTTTATACTGCGCTCAATAGTATTAGGTGCAAAGTAAAATAACCGATATATCAGATTATATACTATAAACACAGGCATTACAACAATTAAATTTATTTCTTGAACAAGTTTACAACAGTCTCATTTCTATTATTAGTTCTAATTTCTATTCAGCAATTAAGCGCACAAACAACCACCATAAAAGGAACCGTATTTTCCAGCCAAAATAATCTTCCTGTAGAATATTGCAGCATTGCACTATTAGCACAAAATGACACGGTAGTTGCTGGTACTATTACGAATAAGCAAGGGCAATTCAGTTTCTCTAAAATCCAGGTAGGCAATTATCAACTAACTGTTTATTTTGTAGGATACGAAAAGAAAATCCTACCCATAGCCTTAACTAAAAAAGGGCTGCAATTGGATAGTATAATATTAATGTACAAAAGCACTGCACTAACCGATGTAGTAGTGTCGGGCAAAGCGGCAAGCAGCAGCAATAAAATAGATAAACAAACCTATAAAGCCAATCAGTTTGAAGCCGCCAAAGGAGGCACTGCGGTGGATGTTTTAAAGAACCTTCCTTCTGTAGCCGTGAATGGTCTTGGTGAAATAAGCGTAAGAGGTTCCACGGGATTTTTGGTCCTTATCAATGGTAAGCCCGTGCTGACCGATGCACAAACCGTACTCAGTCAGTTGCCCGCTAATTCCATTGAAAACATAGAATTAATCACCGCTCCTTCTGCTAAATACGATGCAGATGGTAAAGGGGGAATTATTAATATTATTACCCGAAAAGGAACGACAGATGGTATTGGCTTATCAGCAAACCTGCAGGGTGGATTGCCCAGTACTACCGATTATCATAATCTGGAAAACCCGGTTCGCTTTGGTGGGGATATTACCCTGAATATCAAACAGAAGAAATGGGATATATCCATTGGAGGCAATTATTTACGCAATGATATTAATGGCCATAGAGAGGGGGATGTTTATACTATAAATCAGCTAAAGAATACCATCACCCGTTTCCCTTCCAGTGGCGAAAGAAGTTTTGATCGCTACAATTATGCAGGCAGAACGTCAATCGTTTTTACCCCTGGCAAGAATGATATTTTTAGTCTTGGCTTCTTTGCAGGAAAAAAGTTTCAGGAAAGGCGTGCCGATTTATTGTACAACAATTCTACCACAGATCTAACGACCAATACGGTCATTAGTCGTGCTGTTTATTTCAATTCCAACCTACAGAGAAAGGAAGGAACTTTTACTTTAGGCAATATCGATTATACGCATACTTTTAAAAACAAATCTTCTTTATCTGCCTCCTTACAGTTAGAGCACGCTACCCTGTATGGCAATACCACCAATAGCAATCTGAACTATCCTGCCAAAGATCAGTTGATACAGCAGGTAACCAATCCGTACAGCAATCCTATAGATGGTTACAGGGTAAATATCAATCATAGCATCAACATTGGCAAGGGCAAGTTGGAAAGCGGGTATCAGTTTAGATATGACCTTCAGGAAGGCATATTTGATTACAACGTAAACCCCGCTACCAATCAAACGGATACGGCGAGATTCCGTGGTACTGCCAAAACAAAAAACAATATCAATGCGGTATATACCCAGTTTTCCGGCAAAATAAA
>CANFLJ010000094.1 GCA_947447815.1 Chitinophagaceae bacterium
GAATAAGGAATGTAGCCACGTATGGATTGGATTGATTTACATCGGGCATCTCGGTAGTAAACCAACCATCGGACAATTGTTTCTTATCTTTTTTAGAAGCATAAGGATCAAAAACCACCTGATCTTTAAAAGTAGTATTAGTATACTTATCCCAACGATGGAACCAATCGTTTGAAGGAGGATCCTGGAAGAAAATATGTTTACTACCTACATGGTTGTAAACAGCATCCTGTATCAGTTTCATGCCTCTTTTATGTAGCTCATCGCTTAGGTTTTTATACATGGGAGCACCACCAAAACGAGGCTCGATAGTATAGTGATTGGTAAAGGCATAACCGTGTTCTGTTCTGTTAGGTTGATCGTTCTCTAAAACCGGAGTCATCCATACAGTAGTAACGCCTAAGTTCTTCAGATAATCAAGATGGTTTATAACTCCTTTAAAATCGCCACCATGACGATGGTAGATAGAATCTCTGTTGAGAGTCTGATCTCTCATGCCTGCAACTTTATCGATGGAAGGGTCTCCATTGCTAAAGCGATCGGGCATTAAAAGATAAATAAAATCGGAAGAAGTAACGCCTTGAGCATAGGCAGAACCATTGCCATCTCTTCTTGCTTTGATTGTAAAATTGACAGTCGTTTTTTTCTTCCCATTAGATAAGATAAAAGGGATAATACCAGGCTTAGCATTTGCTGCTATGGTAATATCGGCACAGATATATTTCTTATTTTCAAACT
This sequence comes from Chitinophagaceae bacterium, assembly GCA_947447815.1. GTDB lineage: Bacteria > Bacteroidota > Bacteroidia > Chitinophagales > Chitinophagaceae > CANFLJ01. The sequence continues at coordinate 739 of CANFLJ010000094.1, forward strand.
TATGACTGTTGCTTACAGTAACCCCTGGATAGTTAACGATAATAGTATTGGCCGACATGCTGGAATCTTCGCCACGGAAAATTACCTGTACTTTATTGTGCTTCATACCTACCCACCAATTGGAAGGAAAAGTTTGAACAGATTGCGCGCAAAGGAAGCTTACAGTGGTAATGCAAGCGAGTGTAGAAAAGAGAATCTTTTTCATATTAATAATTATCGAATTAACGAATTGGCGGATTAACGAATTAAATACAAATACATTAGCCGCAGAGAAAAGAGAAAAGGAGATAGAACAATTTGTGAATTAGCGGATTAACAAATTTGCGAATTTAATTATATACGCAATACTTGTTATTTGATTTGTATCTGTATTGTATTAAATTAGCTAATTAGCAAATCAGCTAATTAGCTAATTAATTTAGTCTTTTGTTTTAATTACTATCTTAGCCATTACCCCAGCTATAATCATGGAAGCACCTGCAAGACCTACCACATTGATAGCTTTATCGCCCATTAAAGTAAGCACAACACCTCCTAATAAACCTGCAGCAATTTGCGGAATAGTAATAGTTGCGTTGAAAATACCCATGTACACACCAGTTTGACGTGCCGGCAAAGAAGATGACAGAATAGAGTATGGTAATGCCAGAATAGAAGCCCAGGCCATTCCTATACCAACCATAGAAAAGATGAGTAAATTTTTATCCGCTATATCATGAACAAACATCATCGATATTAATCCAATTCCACCAGCTATTAAGGATACCATATACGTATTCTTACTACCAAATTTATCGGTAAGACGAGTAAGTACTAAAGAATATAATGCAGCGAATACACTGTAAGAAGCGAAGATAACACCAGTCCAATTGCCTGCTTCGTTGAAGCCAGCAGATTTAGGATCAATTGTATGCCACATATTTTGGGCCAGTCCCTGAGTAGTATATACCCACATTAAGAATAAAGAGAACCATGAAAAGAATTGTGTAACAGATAACTGCCACATGGTAGTAGGAATGTTTTTCAACAAATCCATGAACGACATTTTGGGAGCATTATCTTCTTCTGTAAGGTTATTGTATTTCGCATACTCCTCGGGAGGATATTCTTTTGTACGGAAGGAAGTCCATAATACACTTAATAATAAAGCACCACCACCAAAGTAAAATGACCAGATAACGGTAGGAGCCACTTTTTGTCCAGGAGCTGGTTCGTTTAATACACCTAACCAGGTAAGCGCATAAGGTAGTAAAGAACCCACAACAGCACCCGCATTAATCAGAAAGCTTTGTATAGCATATCCTTTATTTCTTTGTTTATCCGATACCATATCACTCACCAGAGCACGAAAAGGCTGCATAGTAACATTGAAGGAAGTATCCATCAATAACAGCATGACTGCACCAAACAACAATGGAGCGAACATATTGGCAAAATTGCCAGAATTAGGCATAAAGAACATAGCCATAGCAGACACAATAGAACCACCCAGAATGAAAGGAATACGACGACCCAACCTTGTCCAGGTTTTATCGCTAGACATACCCACTATAGGTTGTACGATAAATCCAGCCATTGGAGCAGCCAGCCAGAAAAGGCTCAAATGATGCGGATCGGCACCTATTGCAGACAATATTCTACTAGTATTTGCATTCTGTAAAGAGTACCCAATCTGAACGCCTAAGAACCCGAAACTCATGTTCCAGATTTTCCAGAAGCTTAATATTGGTTTACTACCTGAAGAGGAATTTGACACATTTGAGACTGACATAACAATCGTTTTAAGGTAGCAATACTATGTATTTTTTACACAATTGACAAGTTTCTTTGGTATGATATCGGTCAGTTGGTGATTTTTAGGGTAAAAAAAGTTAATAAACTAAGATAAATAAATATAAGGAATGTTATTAATAAAGAGCACTCTACTACCAGGTTAAATTTTGAAGTTTATTAAATTAAGTACTGCAAATATTGCATTCTGAAAATAATTAGATATTATAATGAACCTTGTAGTTTAGCTTATTTTGTTGGATAAACTTATTTTATTAAACAACACAAAAACAAAGCATTAACTATCGTAAGTTCTAAAGCTATAGATAAAAAACAGTTATTTAATTAAATTTATCGTTTAAAATGAGGAATGATGTTAACTTTTAATGAAGTTTATTTGCATACCTAGAAGAATAATTTTTTAGAATCGAACAGATGGCAAAAAAAATTAGCGAAAAGAAACCTTCCCAATCAATAAGTGTTTTATTAATTGAGGACAACAAAAACTACTCTGAAACTGTAGCTGAGCTCTTAAGCAAGGAAAAATTACAGGTAGATACAGTACCAAGTGGTGAAGATGCTATTGCTTATTTGAATTCAAAAGAACCAGATATCATCATTGTAGATATCATGCTAGGAGATAAAATGAGCGGATTTGACTTTATTACTTTTTTGAAGAATAGCAGAAAATATAATCATATACCTGTAATATTCATTTCAGCACTTTCACACGAAAGTAAAATAGAGGAGGGATTATCATTAGGTGCAAACGATTACTTAACAAAACCCTTTAGAATTACAGAACTTGCACTAAAAATCAAAAACTTAACAAAGTTAAAAGATAGCATTGCTAAAAAACACACCAATCAACATATCATAGAGCAGGTAAACAATCTTGATAATGACTACAAACTTTCACTTGGTTTTGCAGCATTAGTAAATGAGGTAGTCAATAATAGTGTGGATATGTCGGTTACGGACATTGTAAATAAACTAGAGACCAACTTTACAAAACTTGATATTGTAATTAAAAAATATTATCATCAAAGACCTGTAAACTACATACTTGTGAAACGACTTCAGAGGGCAGATTTAATGCTAAGAAACTCAAGTATTAATATTAATACTGTAGCGTATCAATGTGGTTTTAATTCTACTTCTTATTTTTGTACAGCCTTTAAAAAACATTTTGGGAAAAGCCCATTAAAAGTCAGACAAGAAGAATAACCAATTCTGTATTAAGTAATAGATATGATAAACGACTACATCCAATCGCATATAGATACAGTAACCCCATTCTATATGATATTGGGAGATAACTTTTATGTTAATAATGCAGGAAAAATATTCAGTTTATTATATCCTGAAATATTTGATAAGAAATTTAGTGATTTATTTTACATTAAAGATGTAGATGTAAATAATATATTAACCAATTTGACAAATGAATGGAATGATGAAAGATATTTGTTGAAAAGTTTTTTATACCCTGAACTTAGGTTAGATGGGCAATTTTATTATTCAAAACAAATCAATACTTTTTTCTTTGTATGCTCCCCTGATATTGAAACATACAAGTTACTAGTTTCTAAAGGAATGACAATTTCCCATTATCTAGATTATCCTGAATCAATTCCAAATTTTCAAAAAAGAGAAGCAATTGTCCATAGCTTTTTTTATATGTTGAAATTAATCAATGATCAGTCAAAACAGCTACAAGAAGAGCAGCAGCAATACCAAAACATTGTTGACTCATTAAATGAAATTGTTTATCAGGCAGATGAAAAAGGAAATTTCTTATACCTAAGTAAGGTTTGGGAGAAAGTTATGGGCTATACAGTTTCAGAATCAATTGGAACTAATTTTTCTAACTATATTCTTGATTGTGATCTACAAGATTCTATTGCTTCATTTAAAGATTTAATGCAGCAGAAAAAAGATATTAGTAACCATAGAAAAAGATGGGTTACAAAACATAAAGAAATTAAATGGATTAGAATATTTTCTAAACAAGTAAAAAATAATAAAGGAAAGGTTATTGGTAGTGCTGGTACATTTCTGGATGTATCAAATGAAGTAAGTAATGCTAATTTATTGCAATTAATTACTGATAATGTAATGGATGAAATTACCATGTTTGATCTGGACGGCAATTATCAATATGCGTCTCCTTCCGTATTAAAGAACAGAGGTTATAAGAATTTTGATGAATTGAAAACCCAAAACGCATATAGTTTAGTAGATTTTGAAACAAAAGAAAAAGGGATTAAAAAAATCAAGAAATATGGGTATTTAAAATGGGAGGGAAAATACAAAATTGGCATTAATGATTTTAGATGGTATGAAGTTACTTCAAGATTAGTTTTTGATAATGTAGCTCAAAAAGAAATGATTATTGCAGTATCTAAAAATATTGAGGAACGAAAAATGTACGAACAACAAATAGAGGTTGCATTAGAGAAAGAAAAAGAGTTGAATAAGATGAAATCCGATTTCGTTTCTACATCGTCTCATGAATTCAAAACACCACTTGTTGTTATAAAATCTACCATAGAAAGCATATTAAAAAATGATAAAATCCATACCGAAAAAGCGTTATATAATTTACTTCAAAAAAACCTTACAAGAATAGATTCAGAAGCAGATAGACTATTAAAGCTAATTACAGATACGTTAATGCTAGAAAAGGCGCAAAATAATTTATTGAACCCCGTATTAGAGAATATTGATATTACCTTTTTAATTATCAACTGTGCTGATAGACACAATTCTTATTTCAAGGGATTTAAAATAAGTCTTACTGCTTGTAGCATGCCGCCCAACATTTCTGTAGATGGATACTTAATGGAATATGTATTTGATAACTTGATAACAAATGCTTTAAAGTATTCTACCGGAAAAAAAAATCCTGAAATACATGTAACACATACAGTTGAAAATATTGAAATTGAAGTTATAGATTACGGCATTGGAATTCCTGCAGAATTTATGGACAATTTATTTACACCTTTCTTCAGAGCACCTAATACAAAAGGTATACAAGGAACTGGTATGGGCTTGTGTGTTGTAAAGAAAGCATTAGATGCCCATAATGCTTCTATTAAAATAAAATCGGAATTAAATAATGGAACAACCGTTTCAATAAAAATACCTTACACACTTCCCATTTAAAAAAGAGTATGTAAATTATTGATAAGTTTTAAAATCTTTATTAAACTTTGTAATTCTTAAATTAAAAAAATGTCTGAATTTGATATAGTAGATTTCATTAATAAGTTACTTACGATATTATCGATATTAAGTTTAATATCTTCAATTCTATTTTATGTGAGAATAAAACATGAAAAAAGTTTACTCGAATTTTTGGGAAATCTTATCAGTATACATGGTTCTACTTCTTTAAAAAATACTCATGACTCCAAAAGAAGAGCATATGTAAAATTCAACAACTATTTTGTAATTATTATCTGGATTACAATAATTTTCAAAATAATAAACCTGATTTATAATTAACCCCCTGTTCTATTAATTTAAAATAACGAGAACTTATTTTTTTACAAAAATTGAAACATTTTGCCGTTTCTACATAGTCTTTTATATTTGTAGATGAAATCACTCTTAATGAGTTGCTATGCTTGTCTATGAAATTAGAGAAATATTTAAAATATTTTTACTTCTTATTTCTGTAAGTAGTATAATCATTGCGTATATATTCTATTCAAAAATTCATCATGGGAAAAGTATGAATGACTTTTTTATGCATTTCACTTCTTTTTATGGAAAGATGTCTTTAAAAAATACGCAGGATGACAAAAGAAAAAAATTTAAAAAAACCACAAATTACTGTATGGTTTTATTGTGGCTTTCACTTTTAGGTCAATTTTTCCTATTTGTAACAAGATAACCCTATCTTCTTACCATTTTATATTAAAACCCTTATCCACAATCAACTTACATACCATACACTTTTTTATCTTTTCCACATTGTAAGGTTATTAGTTTTTAATTAAGTTCCTTTGAATGAGATAAAATAAAAGGTATGAATAAGACAAAAGTATTATTGAGTATAGCATTGGCTACAATTGTTATGGCTAGTTGTAACAATAAGGAAAATAAAGTAGTAGTAAAAGACACCGTAAAGCCTGTAGTTAAAGAAGTACCAGGAACTCCAATGAAATACGATAGCACCAAACGTTATATATTTCTTACCTGGGACGATTCTCCTCAACCTCCTGGCACAATCAGGTGTAAAACTGCCTTCAAAACTCAAGGTGTGAAAGCAACTTTTTTTGCTGTAGCTGCTCACTACACAATTGATCCTAGCAGAAAAAGAATTCTAGACTCTATCAAAAAGGAATATCCTCAGTTCTTATTATGCAATCATAGTGCCACTCATGCATTCAGAGATAATTACAATTTCTTCTATACCCATATAGATAGTGCTGTAAATGATTTTGTAAAAGCAGAATCTATCATGGGAATCCCTGTAAAAATCATTCGCCTACCAGGAAGAAATACCTGGGCGGGTAAAGGAGAATTCCGTGGTCCTAAAACCAGCGAAAATGTGGCTAAGAAATTAGATGCAATGGGTTACAATGTAATAGGTTGGGATGTAGAATGGGAAATGATTCGTGGGAATACCCCAAAACAATCTGCAACTGATCTGGTAAACTTAATAAATAAAAAGTTTGATGATGGCTATACCAATCAGCCAAACGCAATGGTTATACTTGCGCATGACAGAATGTTTACCAGCCCACAACACATTGATTCTTTAAACAAGTTTATTACACTGTTGAAACAAGATCCTAGAAATGTATTTGAAAC
>CANFLJ010000095.1 GCA_947447815.1 Chitinophagaceae bacterium
TACAATCTATTCGAGCATTACAGAAATACCGTAATAAACAGCGAAACAGTAGACCCTTTATTAAAGAAAAATGGACTACAATTATCCAACTACGAAATAGGACAGCTTACTGCCTTTCTGAATACGCTTACCGATAGTAGTTTTATTACCGATAAAAGATTTGCACCTCCAAGCTATAATTATCCAAGGTATTTTAATCATCAACATTAAAATGTTGATTTATTATCTCTATATCAAAAAAATATAAACAAGCATTTAAATTCTTAAACTTAAATAGGAATATTGTATAAATAATACAATATGAGGTTAACAATTTTATTAATAGCAGTAACACTATTTGCTAATAATGTAAAATCACAGGATGCTGCCATCAATAATTTAAAGGCAGAAACATCAACAAAAGTTATTAAAAAAGAAGCCGATCCTACACTTTGGAAATGGAAGAAGGGTGGCTTACTGAGTTTCAGTGCATCACAAGGCTCTTTGTCTAACTGGGCTGCAGGGGGCGACAACTTCTCTTTGGCGGCAAATGCTTATTTCAACTACTTCGTTCTATTTCAGAACAAAAGTTTCAACTGGGATAATAATCTGGATATTAACCTTGGATATGTTCAGACTACCAGTTTGGGAAGTAGAAAAAATGACGATAGATTTGATCTGTTAAGCAAATATGGTTACAAAATGGACTCTTCTGGCAAATGGTTAATATCTACCCTATTCAACTTCCGTACGCAATTTTTCGACGGTTTTTCTTACAACAATAATATTGCAGAATTTTCTTCTGCATTTTTATCCCCAGCATACATGTTGTTTTCGCTAGGTATTGATTATAAACCTAGCACTAAATTCAGTGCATTCATTTCTCCTATTACTTCCCGTACTATTTTTATTGCAAACGATTCATTGGCAAAAAAAGGGCTTTACGGTGTGCCCGTAGGTAGTCATAGTCTTAGCGATCTTGGTGCTTTTGCTACTTTCAACTATTCAAATTCTATTGGTGCTAATATTACTTACAAGGGTAGGTTAGATTTATTTTCCAACTACAATAAAAACCCACAAAATGTAGATCTGTTTATGACGAATCAGTTTTCGTTTAAAATAAATAAATACTTCTCAGCTACGTATAGTCTCGATCTTATTTATGATGATGATGTGAAGTTGTTTGGACCAAATAAAAACGCTCCAGGCTTACAGAGTAAAAGCATTATAGGAATTGGATTCCTGAAAGTATTAAATACTAAAAAACAATAATACAAACCCATTTCTATTACCTTATTATTAGGAGCGATATAACTTAATTGTATCGCTCTTTTATTTTTTAAAGGACCTAAGAATTAAAAATCTAACACGACTAATACAATTTTTAAATTTATTTGTACTTTATTAATAAAATATACTTTATTTGACTCGTGATATTAACTTTTTATCAATGGCAATAGTATAAAATAGGCCAATTTTAGAAATTTTGACAAACTAATTGTATAAATATACCCTTATTAAAAATGAAGGTTGTAATAATTGGAGGCGGTATTGCAGGAATATCTTGTGGTATATTATTGAAAAATAATAATGTAGATGTCGTTATAAATGAAAGGGAAAACGAAATTCCTATAAAAGGGAATGCTTTTTTAATGCATGCCGATGGACTTTCTGTTTTAAAAGAATTTGCAACTGATGGCAAAATCAATGGTATTCCGGGTAAAGTAATCGATACGTTCATCCTTAAAAGACCCGATGAAACGGAAATAAAATACCTTAAGCTCGAACCTTGGCAAAGTATTAAACGAAAAGATATTATAGAATTCCTCTACTCATTATTCCCTACAGAACAAATTAAAACAGGAAGATCATTCTCTCATTTTATTTATAAAGAAGATAAAGCCGTTGCTGCAGTTTTTCAGAATGGTGATGTGGAAGAAGGAGACCTATTCATAGGTGCCGACGGCTCCAACTCTGCAGTGCGAAAAGAATTATTTGGAGACGTTAACTTCATGAATACTGAAGTTAAAGAAATTGTTGGAGTTTTAAGCCATCCTTACTTGGTCAAATTCAACGCCAATGTTTTCAATAAATATCATTCCAAAGAGATCGGCTTATCTTTTGGTTATATTCCTACTTCCGATGATGAAATAGTATGGTACCTTCAATATGATACGGCCTTACACCAGATAGAAAACAACTCTCCCGAAGCTATCAAAAATCTATGTATTAGTCTAACAAAAGACTTCCCTTCTATTGTACATCAGATTATTAAACTAAATGATTTCAATACTTCTTATTTATGGCATGCAAGAGACTTCGATCTATTGCCTTCATTCCATAAAAACAATATAGTATTAATTGGAGATGCAGCACACTTAGCATTACCATTTACAAGTGCAGGAACTACCAATGCACTAGTAGATGCTAAAGTAATTACGGAAAACTTAGTTACTTACGATAATATAGAAACTGCTTTCAGTAAATACTACGAACAGAGAGCCCCTGTTGTTGCGGAACACGTTACACTTGGAAGAGAAATTAAAAATAAATTCCTCCATCCAAACAAAGAAGAGGATGACGAACTTAAGGTTCCATTAATCGCGCATAAAACAGTCAACAATCAGGTTAGACCTAAACACAAAAAAATTCACTTACTTTACTTTACCGATCCTGTTTGTTCCACCTGTTGGATCATACAGCCTCAACTAAGGAAACTTAAATTAGAGTACGAAAATTATCTGGAAATAGAATATTGTATGGGAGGTTTGTTACCTTCCTGGGAAAACTATAAAAGAGGTAGTATTTCTACTCCTTCCGATGCATTCGAATATTGGGAGAATGCCGCTAAGAATCACGAAATGCCCATCTTCCCGGACATATGGAAAAACAATCCTTTGCCTTCTTCCTATCCTCCTTCTATAGCTTTCAAAGCAGCACAGTTACAGGATACCGACAAGGCCATTATCTTCCTGAGAAGGATTAATGAGATGTTGTTTTTTGAAAATAAAAACATTGTAGAAAATGTATTGCTCCACAGAGCAGCTTTCGAATCAGGCTTGGATGCAGCCCGTCTCATGAGGGACCTTGAAGGTAAAGCACAGGAACTATTCGAAGCAGATCTTACACTGGTTAAAGAGTTAAGCATAAGCACGCTGCCTACTTTTATATTTACAGATCGTTACAACAATTCTAAAATATTAAAAGGATTCCAGGAATATGAAAGCTTCGAAAATATCCTCTTGGATTTTATTCCAGACGCAAAAAAATCATTGATAACAAAGAGATATAATAAAGTATTCAAAAAGTATCCAACACTTACTACCACGGAGTTTGCATTCCTTACCGACAATTCAACTTCTCAGGCCGAATGTATTTTAAACAGACTCTTTCAGAAGAAAATCCTTATTAAACACAGCGTCAAAAAAGAAGAAATCATCTGGAAACTAAACTCCATTTACAACTAAATTCAGATGCCAAATTTATAAAAACAAAAAGACAGTTAACTCATCAAATATATTTTTGAATAAGCTAGCAGTATGATGTTTGAATCCTAAATCTTACATACTTATGGAGATATTGAAGGGTGTAATTTGGAGAAAATGGAGTTGCTATGACTGAATGTAGCTTAGTTTTTATAACCCATAGAAAGTCCCAAATCTCCTGTTACTTTCAAATTGATAGAAGCAGTATCATTTGATTTATTTACAAAATAAAGCGCGGTATTAGCATCCACGTTTATCGTTACTTTATTGTCGGGTTTAACTATCTGGAAAGAATGTTTTCCACCATTAATTGGGGCATGATATACTTCAATTTCATTCTTTGAAACATTTTGCAATTTTACTTTAAATGTTCCGTGCTGATTATTCCCTAATATGAAGCTGTCATTTGGCTTAATAATGGTGTTCGAATGTAATGTAGAGCAGGAAATAAAGAATGTCAATACAAATATCAAGGTCAATAATTGTCTCATAAATTATGTGTTTTTTTGTTTCAGGGTTACAAACAAATAAACACTAATATAGTTGAGACAATTTTTAAGGATTTGACAAGTAGATAAGCAAGATTGCATTTCAACCAACTTAGATCCCACAAAACCACTTTACTATTTATGAACACTACAACCAACGGTGCTTTAACAAATCCCTCCTATTCACCCTAACTCAAACAACATTATTTCAGTTAATTAAGTATGTTATATAGTCCCCAATAGGTAAAAAACATAACAAGAACTATAAATGCAATATTGTTTATGGCGAAAAGCAATTTTGAAAATAAACTCCAGGTTTTTTCTTTAAAAAGTTTCCAATTAGTTTTAAGTAGTGGTATTAAAATTAGGATTGTCAAAAAAGGTATATAAGCTGCAATATTTAGATGTGAAAATTTATAGTCCTTATATGGCGAAGGGAAATAAAATATATACATATTGGTTGCTAAAACTATCAAATAATAATTCATTACTGTACATAATGCGATAAGCAACAATTTTTGTTTTGAAAAAGCAGCGGTTTTCCTTTTCCTTAAATAACTGACAAAGAAGTAAATAACAGTAAAAGTAAACAGACCAAATAAAGCAATAAATAAATACATTATTCCTTTGCTGTTTTGTGGAATTTTATAACTCGTTAGTTTTTTAAATTCAGCATTTGGTGGAAACAATTTTGTAATATCTAATATATGATCCCCTTTATTTAATTCGTCTTGTAAGTTGAATTGAACAGGATGTTTGTAATCGTGATAAAAATACATAGTAATCACTCCTTGTTGTAAATCCCAGATGGAAGATAGTAAAGTTCCATCACCTACCTTTTTCCTACATACGTGCATCGTATCAATTAATGCAGTTGCAAAAGAAAGTGTTGTATCAATTTTGTTTTTCAAAAACTCTACGCCGTTATGGTAACGTTCTATATTGTTTGCGTATTTATCAGTAGTAACAGAGGGACAAAAATTTGATAATACATATTTTACATCATTTCCAATAGTCATTGTGTAAGGTTCAACAACCAGATATTTTCCCGATTTGTCTATGTATATAAAAACATCTTGCAGAAAATAGCTAAAATCATATTTACTGATGTATTCTTTAACTTCATCTACATTTTTGCAGTTATGTAAAATATCTTTTAGGTATAAAGTTGGGTTAGTAATTTGTTTTTTATTTTTAGAATTCACATTTCCATTTAATGGGGTTGGTGAAGCAAGTCTGGAAAATGACAATCCCTCTGAATTCATCCCTGATTGTGGTGCTATACCATTTTTCCCATCCTGTCTGCCTCCAGTAAATCCTGCACCATAAGTATTGGCATTTTTAACATTTTCAAACCAGATAGTTGGCGTTAAATAATATGCATCAAAATTCGTCCCAACAATAGTTTTTCCATTAATAGTAATTTTATACATACTACAAGAATATGCTTCCTTTAGATTCAAAAGCATTAGCATTGAAAAGAGGATTATTCTTACAATTTTTATTCTTGTCATTTAAAATTATATTTTAATTAATTCTTTCTTGTTTTGTTATTGTAGTATAGGTATAAAATGTCATAAAACTAGACTATACCAAACTCCATACAATTCCTGAATACTCCGATTAACTTAAGTGCTTTCGCAATCTATATATTCATTTAAAATTCTTGTCTGAACAAATATAACGCAGATTTTATATCAAACTTCCAAACAATTCATGAATACAACCACCATTTGAATTTCTATTAACACCATTATTTCCTTATTTCATTTTACCCTATTTGAAAATATAAATAATAATAAATACATCATTTACAGATTTTTTATCCAATTTGTAATATTCATATTGTTTCCGATTTAAAAACCTCAGATCAATTTAATCTCTTTGGGTTCAATTCCCCGAAGCTCTGCTTCGAATAAACTAAACAGATGTATTCTATACCTCGTTAGCTCTGCTGCGAGGTAGTTGATTTATTTTTTTAATGTATTTAATATCTTCTTATTTCCTATTTTTTTAGCCAATTATTTAAAATCCAGCACCAAATAATATAAATCAATGTATTGCATTGTAATAAGAATGTCATTACGATCGATAGTATTTTCAATACATAGTCTAAGTCATAATTTTATTTTGTATAGTAAAATATATGTTTTATATTAAATGTGCTTCAGTCAATTTATAAACAGAAAATTGTATATCATAAACTAATACAGCTTATTAAAATATTTAAATCCAATTGTTATGTATGGAATAGTCAACAAAGCTATTGAAAGCCTAGTAAAAGAAAATTTTGGAGAGTCCAAATGGAATATCATTAAAGAATCTAGTGGTGTTGATATAGAATATTTTATGAGTAATGAACCCTATGATGATGATATTACTTACAAATTAGCAGAAGCAGTTTCGTCAGAAATGAATATTTCTTTGGGTGATGTATTTATAGCTTTTGGAGAATACTGGGTAATGAAAACCGGCAAAGAAAAATACGGTAGTTTAATGGAAGCAGGTGGAAGTAATCTCAAAGATTTTTTAAAGAACCTCCCTATGTTTCATAACAGAATTATGTTGTTTTATCCTAAACTTACCCCACCTGAATTTAAAGTTTCGCATGAAGAAGATCGAAGTATTCATTTACATTATTTTTCAAAAAGAGCAGGATTAAAAGAATTTGTACGTGGATTGATACAAGGATTAGGAATACTTTATAACACTCCCGTTCAGATAGAATTATTAGAGGACAGGGATAACGGAGATCATCATGAAATATTTAAAGTAAGCTGGTAATTATGGACATCAACTTAAGAGATGATCAGTTTAACCGATTATTTCCATTTCATATTATCATTGATAACCAATTAAAAATTAAAGGGTTTGGTAAGTCTATTGCCAAATTGTTACCCCTAGAAATCGGAGCTAATTATTTTGATCTTTTTAATATCAAACGACCTGAAATAGCTGACGCATCTTTAAATGTACTAAAAAGTTTAATCAATCAGTCAATATTAATAGAATACAAGGGAAGGGAGCAGCTACATTTAAGAGGATCAATAGAACTAATAGACAACGAGGACATATTATTTATTATCACTCCTTGGTTTTCATCTATGGATCATGTAAAAGAACTTGATTTAAAAATATCAGATTTCCCTATTCATGATTCATTAATCGATGTATTGCATGCCTTAAAAACACAGGAAATAGTAACAGAAGAATCTAAAGAGTTATTAAACATCATTAAAGGGCAAAAACAGTTTTACGAATATATATTTAATAATATACCTGCTGAAATAGCTGTTTTTGATAAAGATTATAGATATTTATTTCTAAATCCTTTGGCAGTCAAAAACCCTGAAACAAGAAA
>CANFLJ010000096.1 GCA_947447815.1 Chitinophagaceae bacterium
GCCCAATCCCGCAGCCTTACTTATCTCCAGCATCCTCTCTATTGGTTTTCTTGATGCCGCTATCAATTCTTCACTCATCAGTATCTCCGGAGTTTCATATTTCAAAGCTATATAAAGCTTTTCCAAAGTATTTAACTTCATATGTGGACAATCATTGCAGGCACAGTTATTCGTTGGTGGAGCCGGTATAAATGTCTTGGTAGGAGAATCTATCATCATCTGATGCAATATCCCCGTTTCAGTCGCTACTATAAATTCAGTCGCTTCATGCTCTTTCGAGTATTTCAACAACTGAGTAGTACTTCCTATGTAATCTGCACGGGCAAGTAGCACCTCTTCGCACTCAGGATGGGCTATAAGCTTCGCATTAGGGTGTTTTAACTGAAGTTTGATAATCTTCTCTACGCTGAATATTTCATGCACCATACAAGCCCCATTCCACAATATCATGTTTCTACCGGTCTTCTTGTTCAAATAACCTCCCAGATTTTTGTCCGGAGCAAATATGATGGGCGCATCCACAGGCAAACTGTTGATAATGGCTTCCGCATTCGATGAAGTACAGATTATATCACTCAATGCTTTAATATCTGCCGTACAGTTGATGTAAGATATTACCGTATGATCAGGATGTTTATCCTTAAACGCCTTAAATAAATCAGCTGGTGCACTGTCCGCCAGCGAACAACCCGCATTTAAATCTGGTAATAACACTTTCTTATTAGGATTTAGAATCTTTGCCGTTTCCGCCATAAAGTGTACACCAGCAAATAAAATAATATCAGCATCCGTCTGTTTAGCTTTTTGTGCCAATGCCAGACTATCCCCCAGAAAATCTGCTATATCCTGTATATCAGGTTCCTGATAGTAGTGTGCTAGTAAAATAGCATTCTTCTCTTTCTTCAGTTTTGCTATCTCTTCAAATAAGTCCAGCGATGGATCTATTTCAATATCTAAATACCCTTTCTTTTCTACACTCAAAATATCAATATCTTTAATGTTCATAATTATCGTAGTATTAATTAATAATACATTATTTATATATCCAAACTATTACTATTACGGGTGTGGATATCGGGATAAATAACTTACCAACAGCGGCCAAAGTTAATATGGTTTAGTTTATGCACCATTACCCACAAATAATTAACATCACTTTTCCTAATGATTGCAAGGCTTTACATAGTTTATTAATACTTGTTTATAAAACACCTTTTCTTTATGAACATCTTTAATCAACATTAAGATAACGTTAGTTTAATATAAGTAATTAGTGCTCAGTTTTCATTACTTTTGTTAATAACCGATTTACCCCTCTATTTATTCTTTTTGTTTCCACATTTATACATACCAAAAGGGTGCTTATTCACAGTTATCCATATTGTTTACACATTCCATATACAACCGTTAATACTATTGCGTTTTGCACCCGTTACCGTTGATAATACATTTGTTTTATTTAATACCCTCAATAGCCCTATATAGCCCATCACTATTGCTTCTTTATAGTTAATAACCGATTTACCCGGTATTTCTAATACTATATCCTTATTTATATATTGCTTAATTAATGCTATTAAATAGGTATTCATAGCGCCTCCACCGGTTATCAGTACTTTATTAGGTATACTTACTTGCTGATGTTCATTTATACATTTCGCAATTTGTACAGCTATATGTTCTGTATAAGTTCTTAAAGCATCTTCTGTACTAATTTTATATTGGTTAATAATACCCATAATATAATCTGTTCCAAAACTGTTATTAAGCGATTTAGGATACGGTTGTTGATAATAGGTTACTTTATTCAGTTCTTCCAGCAGATTATTATCAATTGTTCCACTACTTGCTATCAATCCATCTTTATCAAATGGTTGATCTACTTTATTAGCCATTATATTCAATACGCTGTTTGCGGCACATATATCAAATGCAATACTTTCTTTTTTAGATATTCGTACACTTAGGTTTGCTATGCCACCAATATTAAGGTACATGGAATATCCTGGCCATAAACTATGTTCTCCTATGGGTACTATAGGGGCTCCCTGTCCTCCAAGTGCTACATCTCCTGCTCTTAAATCTGTTACGGTGGTACAATTAGTTATTGCAGATATAGTTGCACCACAACCAATCTGACTGGTAAATCCCTTTTCAGGTTCATGAAATACAGTATGTCCATGACTACCAATGATCAGTTCTTTTTTGGATATTTTATACTGGTCAATAAATTCATTTACCAAATCACCTATATACTTCCCAAAAGCATGATGTACCACTTGATATTCAAATGCGGATGCAGTTGGTAATCTCCTAAGTGTATTTTCCCATGCCTTATTATAAGGTATACAATCAGCGTCTATTATTACATATTTCCACTCCTTATCTTCATGATAAAACTCTACATTAGCTATATCTATTCCATCCAGACTGCTGCCACTCATAATACCTATAGTATTGTATCTCATCTTTGTCTTTATTATAAATGTTTATAAATTAGCAATACAATATTATACATTCTGACTACAAAAATTTATTTTTGCTTCTAGTATGATAATTAATTTAAGCACAAGCCATAGTTTAGTAAGTAATTGGATTGCCGAAATCCGTGATGTTAATGTTCAAAACGATAGATTACGTTTCAGAAGAAACTTAGAAAGAATAGGCGAAATTGCTGCTTATGAAATAAGTAAACAATTACCTTCTAAAGAAGTTGAAACCCAGACACCGCTTGGTATTCACAATAGTAAAGTGATTGCAGAACAACCTGTTTTGGCTACTGTTCTAAGAGCTGGTTTACCTCTTCACAATGGTATGTTGAACTATCTTGATAAAGCCGACAATGCTTTTATCTCTGCCTACAGAAAACATCATCGCGATGGTTCTTTCGAAATTAGTCTCGATTCTATGAGCTGTCCTTCTTTAAATGGTAGGATAGTAATTATCAGCGATCCTATGTTAGCTACCGGTTCTTCTTTGGTAAAGACTATCATGTACATGAAAGAAGAATATACACCTAAGCAGATTCATATTGTATGCGCTATTGCTAGCTCTACTGGTATAGAATGTATCAAGAGAGAATGTGGTAACGAAATTATTATCTGGTGTGGTGATATCGATGATGAACTTACTGCTAAAGGGTATATCGTACCAGGATTAGGAGATGCTGGCGATTTAGCTTTTGGTACCAAAATGCAATCATAATCTGTATTTTAATTCTTTTTGTTTTTCTTTCTTTAGTCTTTAGTTTTTGTATTTAATACATTAATTAGCTAATCCGTTAATTAGTTAATTCACCAATGATTTGTACTGATTTAGTTAAATAAACCTTTAAATGCTGTTTTTAGACAGCGTTTATTTTACTTTCGTCTTCTAACTATATAATGAAGAAAGTACTATTTATATTTATTTGCTTAATGGCAGCTAAGATTGGTAATGCACAGGATCCGCATTTTTCCCAATTCTTTTCTTCCCCACTTACACTCAATCCTGCTTACACAGGTAAGTTTGATGGTGTTGTTCGTGTTGCAGGTAATTATAGAGATCAGTGGCCTACTATCAATAATGCTTACAATACACAAACTCTTTCAGTAGATTTTAGAATTCTGAAGAATGTGGTTAACGAAAACGATATTCTCGGTTTAGGCTTTATGGCACTGGGTGATAATAGTGCTAATGGCGCCGTTAAAACAAGTTACTTCTCTTCCTCTCTATCTTTTCATAAAGCACTCGATGAAGATGGCTTACAACAATTAGGGGTAGGGCTGCAAGGAACCTTCGCTAATATGGCAATCAATACAAGTATTCTTACCTTCGAAGATCAATTGACCAATTCTGGTTTCACTGGTATCACACACGAATCTTTTAGTGGACAAACTTTGTCTTCTAATTATTTCG
The DNA here is from genome assembly GCA_947447815.1 of Chitinophagaceae bacterium. Classification (GTDB taxonomy): domain Bacteria; phylum Bacteroidota; class Bacteroidia; order Chitinophagales; family Chitinophagaceae; genus CANFLJ01. The sequence goes on from CANFLJ010000096.1 coordinate 3,898, forward strand.
ACGTTAATGTAGGTTTATTGTATTCAGGTAGCGATGGTAATAAATCCAATTATTATCTTGGTGCTAGTATGTATCACTTTACCAAACCTATTCAAAAGTTTACTACAGGCGAAGCATATTATCTCAATCCTCGTCTAACTTTTACAGCTGGTGGTTCATTTCCAGTAGGCGATAATATTAATCTGCATCTTAGTGGTATGCAAAATATACAGGGCGGTGCTGCAGAATCCTTGGTTGGTGGTGCTTTTCAATTAGTGGTAAATCCCGAAGATACCAAACCTACTAGCTTCTATGCTGGTAGTTGGATTCGTATAGGCGATGCTATTCTTCCTTATCTTGGGGTAGAATGGAACGATTTCCGTTTAGGCGCTTCTTATGATATCAATAGTTCTAATCTTAAAACTGCTTCTCAAAGTCAGGGCGGTATGGAACTTTCTTTAATATGGGCCCTCCGTCCCGATCCTGACAAATCTATACGTTGTCCTAAGTTTTAATATATTTGTTTTCCAAACAACACTTATATGAAATATATTATTTTCTGTACGATATTACTAATTTCTTCTAAGTGCTTTTCTCAATTTAAAACAGGGGAAAGAATTATTACCACAACAGACTTAAAAAAGGATACTGCAATAATTCAACAGGTTGGTAAAGGCTGGTATACTGTATTAAATAAAAGCGGCAATATTGATACTATACATCTTATAAAAACAACAAATAGTTCTAACAGCAATGCTTTAATTGCTAAACCTCCGGTTGGTCATACCGATAATATGCCGATCAATAAACCCGACTCTACTGTTAATTATCAATTAATGATTATTGATAAAGATAAATCCCATACTTCCCTCTAACCAATTTGTATTATTTAGTTTTTCTTTTTTTAGTCTTTAGTTTTTGTATTTTCCTTTCTTTATACTTTTTACTTTGAAATGTATTCATTATCAAATTGTCAAATTATCACATTATCAAATTCTTCCCAATTACCATTCATACTTTTATTCTCCTCTTTGCCATAATATTTGCTAATACTTTAAACTAATAATGTTTTTTTGATAAAAGATTCCAACCTTTTACGGTTTGTTACATCTTATTTGAAAGAATTTATAACGTTTATGAGGAAATTACTACTTATTCTGTCCGTTTTTATTACATCTATTTGCGTTGCACAAACGGATACTCTTCATAAAGAAATTAAAGCTTCCCGTAAAACTGGTCCCATTAAAATTGATGGAGATATTTCCGATAAAGAATGGTTGAATGCTTCTAAGATAGATCACTTTATCGAATGGCGCCCTTCTTATGGTACTGTAGAATTGGATAAAAACAGAACAGAAATTTCCATCTTGTACGACGATCAGGCTATTTATATTGCTGGTTACTGTCACGAGGAAAAAGATAGTATTTCCAAAGAATTAGTAGGTAGAGATGTTGTTGGTGTCAATGATTTTGTTGGTGTAATCTTCGATACGTATAATGATAAAATTAATGGCTTCGGTTATTACGTTACTCCCCTCGGCGAACAATTTGATGCCAAATATTCTTCCGATGGAGAAAATAGTTCCTGGAATAGTGTATATCAATCAGAATCTATTTTAGTGTCAGATGGCTGGACTTTCGAAATGAAGATACCTTATTCTGCAATTCGTTTTCCAATAAAGGATATACAGAGTTGGGGTATCAATGTTACCCGCAGAAGATCTAAAAGTGGTAAACAAATCATGTGGAACCCAGTTAATCCAAATGTGGGAGGTAATTTTCTTGGACAATTTGGTGTGCTAAATAATTTACTTAAAATCAAACCGCCTGTCCGTCTGTCCATCTCTCCATATATATCAACATACACAAGTTTCGATCAGGACAACGTAAATCATTTATCTAACAATTCTAAAACCATCAATGGTGGATTGGATTTGAAATACGGAATCAATCAATCTTTTACACTCGATATGACCTTACTGCCCGATTTTGGTCAGGTTCAGAGCGATAATAAAGTACTGAACCTTACACCATTCGAAGTACAGTATAACGAGAATAGAACCTTTTTTACCGAAGGAACAGAACTATTCAATAAAGGTGGTTTCTTTTATACCAAGCGTATTGGTGATTATCCAAATTATAGAAATTATAATATTTCTACGGGCTCCAATGAAGTTGCTACCGATATTAAAGATAATCCCAAACTACTCAATGCAACTAAGATTAGTGGCCGAAACGATAAAGGCTTGGGTATCGGTTTCTTTAATGCCATTACCGGTCCAGAATACGTTACAGTAACTGATACCGTTAAAAAAACAAGTAGAGATATTCAAACAGATCCACTTACCAACTTCAATATTTTTGTGTTGGATAAAGCTCTTAAAAATAGCTCTAGTGTTACCTTTATCAATCTAAGCACGCTTAGATCCGGTACCGATTACGATGCCAATATCTCCTCCGTTCTTTGGGATTTGTATGATAAAAAGAACAAATGGGAGTTTTTTGGTAAGGTTGCCGAAAGTCAGCTTTATGGTAAAGATGGTACCAATACATATGGCCATTTACATTTTTTTGGTTTTGGTAAAGTGAGTGGCAATTTCAACTTCAATTACTGGCAGGAAGCCGCAGATACTAAATACGATCAGAATGATATGGGTTATATACCCAACAACAACTATTTATTCAATGGTCTATGGTTGGGTTATAAGTGGTTAAAACCAAAGTGGTACAATAATTTATATTACAATATGAATATCAATTATTCCAGAACATATTCACCAGGCGAATATCAATCCTTTAACCTTAATACCAATATCAATGGACAGTTGAAAAACCTTTGGTACGTAGGGATGAACGTAAATTATAATGCAAGACAAAACGATTTTTACGAATCAAGATTTGAAGGTCTTGTATATAAAGTTCCCGAAGCAATAGGTGCTGGTTTTTGGTTCAGCACAAACGATGCAAAGAAGTATTCTGCCAGCGTTAATTTCTATTACAAACACATTGCAGAATTTATGGCTGATGGGTATGAAATAAATCTATATCAGCAATTTAGATTCAATAAGAAATTAACGATCAGTTTGTCAGACAATTATTCGCCTAGAATTAATTATCGAGGATTTGCAAATGCCATAAACAATACCAGTTATTTTGGCCAGAGAACAATCAATACCGTTGAAAATCTATTAAGTGTAAAATATAACTTTACCAACAAGATGGGTCTTTCATTGAAAGTAAGGCACTACTGGACTTCCGTTAGATATGATCAATATTATAAGTTGAATAACGATGGAACCCTTTCTGCTCCTGTATCGGTTAATTTCAACGCAGATAATAATGTCAACTTCTTCAACGTAGATTTTCTATATACCTGGCAGTTTGCACCCGGAAGTTTTATCTATTTAAACTGGAA
>CANFLJ010000097.1 GCA_947447815.1 Chitinophagaceae bacterium
ATAGTACAATTGCGCGATGCTCTTGCTCTGGAAAAATATTAAGTTATTATAATCTGTAGTAATCTGCTGAGAAGTCCAGTTGCAGGAACCTGTTAATACCCATTGATCTGTGGTATCTGGAGAATTAACATCAATAACAACAAATTTATTATGCATAATGCCGTAAGAGGAAGATGTAGGACTACCAATGGTATGGATTGCAGTATCCAGCAATGTTAGACCCGTATTGGAAGAGCTACCATCATACACCCAACGAACTTTAACCCCTCTGTTTTTAGCATTATTTACAGCTGTTGCGTATTTACTAAGCGCATCACCTGATTTGGATACATAATTATACATAGCAATATCCAGCGTATATTTTGCCCTATTGATATAAGCAACTATTGTATCCGGAAAAGATCCATTGAGGTAAACTGCATTTACTCCGGTAGACAATGCATTGTTGACAGGACGGTTGAAATAACATTTTATTTTGTTATTCTGGCTATAAGAATAAATACAAATAAAGAATGACAGCAACGTAACAAAAAAGAATTTGAAGATATAATTACCTTCAACTTTATAGCCCATATTATTAATTTTCGATATCAAATGTATTAGAAAATCTTATCTCATATACTTTCGCAGCAATTTGAATGGATTGTTATGATTTATTTTGCATACTATAAAATGGCTCTATAAAGCATAATTATATTAAAAACTACAATTAATTAATGGATATCAATAAGCTCAATCATTTAATAGAGGAAGCATTATCAGAAGATATAGGAGTAGGAGATTATTCTACTTTGTGTTGTATCCCGTCTGACAAAAAAGGTAAAGCTGTTTTAAAAATAAAACAAGATGGAATACTTGCAGGTGTAGCTGTTGCAAAACATATATTCTTACTGAAAGATAAAGACGCCATATTCCATCAATACAAAAATGATGCGGATAAAATGAAAACCGGGGATATTGCTTTTGAAGTGGAAGCCAATATTCATACCATACTTCAGTGCGAAAGGCTGGTACTTAACTGTATGCAAAGAATGAGCGGCATTGCTACACTTACTGATCAGTTTACTACTAAAATAAGTAGCTATAAAACAAAGTTGCTTGATACCCGAAAGACTACTCCTAACTTTAGATTGCTGGAGAAAGAAGCAGTAAGAATAGGAGGAGGAACCAATCATCGTTTTGGCTTGTATGACATGATTATGCTTAAAGATAATCATATAGATTTTTGTGGTGGACTGGAATCTGCCATCAACAAAGCTCATGAATATATTGTAGCCAACAAACTGGACTTAAAAATAGAAGTAGAAAGTAGAAATATTGAAGATGTAAAAACTATTTGCAGTATTGCTAAAGGTAAGGTTTTCAGAATTATGCTGGATAATTTTACTCCATCCGAAATAGTTGCCGCATTAAGTATTATTAATGGCGATTTTGAAACAGAAGCCAGTGGAGGCATAGGCTTACACAATATAGAAGAATATGCTGCTACTGGTGTAGATTATATAAGTGTAGGAGGATTGATACATCAGGCACAGAGCCTTGATTTAAGTTTGAAGGCAGTTATTATTTAAACGTATTAGAGTAATACTTCGTGAGTCGTGATAAATACATCGTGAGTCGTGAGGGATAACAATACAATAATTAGATTTATATAAACCTATTTAAATGAGTAAAAAGAACATTTCGGATAAGTTTGGATTTGTGTTTAGCACCGATCCAAACTTTAATTTTAATAAAGAAGAAGATGAAATTCAAGATACCCTTACTCCAGAGAAACAAGTACTAAGAATAAAGCTTGACACCAGAATAAAAGGCGGCAAAACAGCTACTATTGTAGATGGTTTTAAAGGCAAAGAAGAAGACTTGGAAGATTTAGCAAAGAAACTAAAAAATCATTGTGGCACAGGTGGCTCCGTAAAAGAAGGAATAGCTATTATTCAGGGAGATAATCGTGAAAAGATTGTTGCATGGCTTTTAAAGAATGGTTATAAGAATACCAAGAAAGCGGGGGGATAATTAGCTGATTTGCTAATTAGCTAATTTGCTAATTGAATACAAACAATTCGTTAACCCGCTAATCCGTTAATTAAATAAAAAAAGGCCTGAGGTAAAAACCACGGCCCGTGTTTAATCCGTACCCTATGAAAACAAAACTTCAATTCGAATTTTGAGAAGCTACATTTATATAATGTTTGCTTCGTATATATAAACGGAGGCTTTTATTTTTTATTTTACAAGCAAGAAAAAAATATGCATTTTATTGATACTCATACGCATCTCTATTCAGAAGAATTTCAAAAGGATATCGAAACAGTAATCGTACATGCTGAACAAAACGAAATACATAAATTTTTCTTACCTAATATTGATAGTACTGCCATTTCCGGTATGCTTTTACTGGAAGAAAAATTTCCAGGGAAATGTTATCCTATGATGGGTTTGCACCCTTGTTATGTGAAGGAGAATTTTCAATCAGAACTTACCATTGTAAAGGAATGGTTAGACAAAAGAGCCTTTGCAGCTATTGGCGAAATAGGGCTTGATTATTACTGGGATACTACCTTTAAAGAGGAACAAATGCATAGCTTTAAGTTGCAGATGGAGTGGGCATTGATGTACGATTTACCCATTGTGATTCATAGTAGAAATGCCACAGCAGAAACTATAGCTACGGTAAGGCCTTTTGCAGAAAAAGGACTAAAAGGAATCTTCCATTGTTTTGGAGGAACAGTAGAGGAAGCAAACGAAATAACCGGAATGAATTTTCTATTGGGAATTGGTGGTGTATGTACTTACAAAAAAGCTGGATTAGATGAAGTACTTAAACATATAGATCTTAAGCATTTAGTATTAGAAACAGATGCCCCTTATCTTACTCCTGTACCCTATAGAGGCAAGAGAAACGAAAGCGCTTACATCAAAATAATTGCACAAAAAGTAGCAGAGATAAAAGGGTGTAGTTTAGAAGAAGTTGCCGAAGTAACAACTGCAAATGCCATGAATGTATTTAAGGTATAATCATGGCTCTAATTCACCCTTATCCATTCGCTGAGATTGTTTCCTTCGCTGATAGTAGCAACAAATATTTTATCGCCTTCCAGACTATTCAAATCATTAAGATTTAAAACAGTCTTTTCTGTTTTATAAACAATCTTAATCATGGTAGCATAATCCAGTTTTTCTTCTACCAATGGAGAGATATCAAACACAGCATATCCTTTAATAGGCTGTTTTCCAAGATACGATAATGCCACTTTATCTTTCTCTAATTTAATGATAACGGGCACAGCAGGGCGAACACTATCAATCCATGCCATAGGTGGCACTAATGCGGGTAATCTATAATAATTGGACTGAAGACTATCGTTCCACCCATTGGGGTTATTTTTAAATATTCCAGCACTAAAATAGGCGCTTCCATCAGTGGTGTAATAATCTCGTAGATGATTAATCTCATCAGGTAGTTCATTTTTATTTCTCCAGGCAATTTCTTTTCCTACTCTTTCCAGTGTATGACCAATGTATAGCTGACGTCCATACGTATGATTATTCCACCATTGCAAAAGGGTATCATAATCGCATAATCTATGTCCTCTTTCCCAATATAATTGTGGAACTACATAATCAATCCAACCCCTTTTAAGCCACAATAATATATCGGCATATAAATCGTCATAGTTTGTTAGTCCTGCCTTCGTATTGCTACCAGAAGTGTCCACACTTTTATTCCTCCATACACCAAAAGGACTGATACCAAATTTCATCCTAGGATTAATGCTTTTAATCGTAGTAGAAAGCATATTGATGATACTATCACAATTGCTCCTACGCCAATCCGCTTTCGATAAATTATTTCCATACAAAGCATATGCTTTGTTGTCTGGAATTTCCTTATTTCCTACAGGGTATGGATAAAAGTAATCATCCATATGTATTGCATCTAAATTATATCTTTTTACAATGTCTGTAACAACTTCCTTAATAAAGTTTCTTGCTTGAGGTAATCCTGGATTAAAGTATTTCTTACCTGCATAATTAAAAAACCAATCAGGATGTTTATGTAAAATATGTTTTGGAGAGATAGACGAAGTTCCGAGATTAAAAACAGCTCTATATGGATTTAGCCATGCATGAAATTCCATATGTCGTTTATGCGTTTCCTCTACCATAAATGCAAGAGGGTCGTAATATGGAAAAGGAGCTTTGCCTTGATAGCCACTTAGGTATTCGCTCCAGGGTTCTAACTCAGATGGATAGAATGCATCAGCAACAGGTCTTATCTGTACTATTACCGCATTCATTCCTATTGACTGCAATAAATTAAGTAGGGAAATAAACTCAGCTTTTTGTTCGTTGGTAGAAAGCCCTTTTTTGGTGGGCCAGTCAATGTTTTCGACAGTCGCTATCCAGGCAGCTCTAAATTCAAAAATAGGTGCATTCGATTGGGCTTTAACACCAAGAGTACAGAAACAAAAAAGTAAGATAAATATATTTCTCATGTCAGATATGGCAAATAACGACAAAAGATTTGTTTTATTGCGCTATACATTACTATCTCGCATTTTATCCAGCAAAGTATTCAGTCTTTCCGCTTCTTTTATTGTGATATTAGAAAATATTTTCTCAAACTCTACATTCAACCCTTCCATGCTTTCCAGCAACTGCAGCCCTGCTAACGATATGGTAACATCTACCAGTCTTCTGTCTTTTTGTGATTCAATTTTAGTTACCAGGCCTTTCAGTATCATGCGTTGTACTATTCTGCTGGCATCACTCATCTGATCGAGCATCCTTGCTTTTATATCTATAATAGATAATGGGTTCTTGCTACCCCTTAGAATTCTAAGAATATTATATTGGTGAGGGGTAATATCGTACTCGGCAAGTAAATTTTTTACTTTTCCTACCACCCAACTATTGGTGTATTGTATATTAACGACTGCCTTCTGGTACTCGCTTTTAAATGGTTTGGTCTGATTAATATCTTTCTGGATACTCACAAACGCAAAGTTATTATGCTTATTAAGTATAAAAAATGTGATAGGTTAGTTCGTGTAATGATATTCGTCAGTAAATGAGCTATATAGATAGAATATGATTCATATTCATTCGTTTCTGCCTATAAAACTAAAAAGCTGCTATAAGTTATAGCAGCTTTTTAGCAAGTTATTATCGATTAAGATTATACTGATTTTATTTCAGAGAGTAACTTTTGTAATGCTGCTTTAGCATCTCCAAATAACATGGATGTTTTAGGTTGGAAGAATAAATCATTTTCAATACCAGCATAACCTGGTTTCATTGAACGTTTGTTTACAATTACTGTTTTAGCTTGTTCTACTTCCAGAATAGGCATACCATAAATAGGAGAAGCGGGATCGTTTTTAGCTGCTGGGTTTACCACATCATTAGCCCCTAGAATAAGTACAACATCAGTTGTTTTAAACTCTTCGTTTGCATCTTCCATTTCCAGCAGTTTATCATAGCTAACATCCGCCTCGGCAAGTAATACGTTCATGTGTCCTGGCATACGACCCGCTACTGGGTGTATAGCGTATTTCACTTCTACTCCTTTCTCTTCCAGATATTTTTCCAGTTCATGACAGGTATGTTGTGCCTGTGCTACAGCAAGACCATAACCAGGAACAATCATTACTTTATTGGCATATGCCATCACTGTTGCAGCATCGCTCAAAGAAATTTCTTTATAGTTTCCTTGAGGAGAAGTTCCGCCAGCTGCTCCAGTACTCTTAGCTCCGAATGAACCAATCAATACATTTTGAATACTACGGTTCATTGCCTTACACATCAATATAGTAAGCAATGTACCAGCTGCACCCACTAGGATACCACCTGTAAGCATTACTTTATTGCCATATAAGAAACCTCCACAAGCTGCCGCAACTCCGGTAAAAGAGTTTAACAAGGAAATTACTACAGGCATATCTGCACCACCTATAGGCAGAACAAAGAATACACCATATAACAATGCTAAGAAGGAAATTACATAGAATAAATAGATATTAGCTGCAGAGATATTAAACAGTAAAAATCCAGCTAAACCAAGGATAACAGCAAATAATGCAAGATTGAAAATATGTTGCCCTGTAAATGAAAAGTCTTTCACTTTGCCATTCAATTTTCCCCAGGCAATCATACTACCTGCAAAAGAAACTGAACCAATAATTAATCCTAAGAAGATGGTTAATAATGAACCAAGATTGATTGGTAAACCTTCCTGAACATGCTTTGCAATGTGCCCAAACTCTACAAAAGATATCAATGCAGCACAGGCACCACCCATACCATTAAATAAGCTAACCATTTCTGGCATAGCAGTCATCTTCACCTTTTTAGCCGCAAGTGTGCCTACTATCCCTCCAATTAAAAGTCCACCAAAAATCCATGCATAATTGTGCAATAGATTTCCTGCTTCATCTCTATATAAAAAGATAGTACCAAAAATAGCAATAGTCATACCTGCAGCAGCTATAAGATTTCCTTTTCGGGCAGTAGCAGGATTCGACAACATTTTTAATCCGAGAATAAAAGTTATTGAACCTATCAAGTAACAAATCGTAAGTATGTGTTCCATAAAATCTAATTTATTTATTTCATTTTTTATTTTAAAAACTAAAACCTAGTGACTAAAAACTAAATCTAAATCAATCATCAAGTTTTCTAAGAATAGATGCCAGAATTAATACAAGTTCATTAGCTTCTGTAATTAATTCCATTTTAATACTTTCTACATATTTATCGTTATGAGATGAAATATGACTTAGCCAGTAAGCTGATTCTTTTGCTTCTTTTTTGCTAATTCTTATCTTCATCTTTTTATCTTTATTACCCAGACTATCATTTGCTTCAATATAGTTTGCTCCAACTGAGCCTGCAGAACGAACTAATTGTTTAATATAAATCAGGTTTATTTCTTCTTTATTACAACTATAGCAAAAATCCCTAACAGATAAAGAGAATCCTTGTGTTCTTTTTTCCAAATCAAGGTATTTACTTACCATAGTTTCATATTAAACTGATTTACTTAGAATGAATAACTATAGGTTTAGTTTTTATTTTTTAGTCTTTAGTTTTTATTAATATTATTTCTTTTTCTTAAACATTTCCAGCATTCTGTCGGTTACTACAAATCCACCAACTACGTTTAGTGTACCTAGAATTACCGCTAAAAATCCAAGAATCAATGCAATATAATTATCACTTTGAGCAGAACCCATTACAATAATTGC
>CANFLJ010000098.1 GCA_947447815.1 Chitinophagaceae bacterium
ATTTATAGCCAACATATAAGCTCCAGAATCTACCAGCATATTAATGGTCATCTCTTTTACTTCCTCTTCACCTATTATATGTCTTTTGGCCAACACCAGATCTTCTCCATTAATCAACTTTATATCAGCGTATACAAGTCCCATGATATGATATTTTATTTTGCTCAAAGTTACATTATGGATATTACCAAGGATAAATATTAATAATTACGAATGTAACCAAGCAATCTGAGTCAAATAAAAATATTTTCTTCAATTCTAATGAAAAGATATCACATTTATAAACCAAAAATCTTCTTATTTCATCATAAGTCCCCTAAAAATCAAGTCATTAAAATTGCTAATCCTACTTTTTTCCCCCACTTGCAACATCTTGCAAACCAATCAGAATGCATCTCGGCACTTCCTGTGGCTGTGCCGAAATACTTTGCTGTTTGTAGCTGCATTTTCTATTTAGTCTTTGTTTGTTCGAGTGTGTTTTAACCTACATCCCTATAAAATAAAATGCTATTTTCTATATTCCAGAATATCTCCTGGCTGACAATCTAATACTTTACAAATTGATTCTAGTGTATCAAATCGCACACCTTTTGCTTTTCCAGTTTTAAGAATTGATAAATTAACTGTTGTAAGTCCAACCTTTTGTGATAGTTCATTTAATGACATCTTACGCTTAGCCATAACTACATCTAAATTTATAATTATTGCCATACTTATACGAATGATTCATTTTCAGATTTGATAAATAAAGCTTTTGTAACAAATTCTTTAACGCACCATAATATAATTGCCAAAAGGAAATACATTGTTTGTGGTTCATTAAATACCAATAATTTGGTGCCAGACCTAAATAATAAATTTGCAATCCCAAAAATTGAATTCCAGTCATTAAAATGTAATTCTATTATATTTTTTGAAATTGTGTGTGCCACTCCAATCAAGGCAAGTGTAATGCAGAACAAAATTATTTTATTGAACACCTTTGTACTATTATCATCAAAAAAGCCTGTCCTGAAATAATTTTTAAAAAGAGTAAGTAAAAGAAATCCAACCCAAAGAAAAATTATGTTGCTACAAATTTGAGTAGTAAACCAAATTACAGGAACTTCATTATTTGGAACAACAAATAGATTTTTATTAGTTATAAATGATATTAACCACCTAAGGTGATATATAAATGAAAGGAATGATAAGCTAATTATCAACCATAAAATCGTGTAGATAAATGATGCATTTGGAAATTTCGTCTTCAACATTGTTTTTAGTTTTAATAAATCAAAAATAATACTTAATTTAATTAAAACAAATATTATTTATTGTTTTAATTTAAATTTTATACGTATTAAATAATTTTGTTTTTACTTTTACCCCCACTAGGAATATCATATAAAATAATCGGTGTGCATCTCACCACTCGGAACAACATGCAAAATAATCGGATTAATACTCGGTGTTCTAACTGTGGCTGTGCCGTAATACTTTGCAGCTTGCAGCTTTATTTGCTCTATAAAGAATAGTGCTAAATAAATTTTCAAATATTAATTAACGAACTGTATTCCCAGTAATTATAAACCAGCAATTGTATTTATACAACCAAGACACCTCCTTGCATTTATGCCTTAAATTTATTTTTATAATTACTCGTTCTTAATTTTAAGTTGGCTGTATTTGTATTCCTTGTTTCTAAAAAGCTATATTCACGCAAATCACAGGTTACATCATGCGAATTTTAGTACATACAGTTTTAGGTGTTTATGCACGTTCTCAATCAAGCTTCGCCTTTCTAATAAAAACAGGTTACGTATTTGCAGACCAAACTGTTAGTCTTGGCTTTTCCAACCTAAATATCTACTTGTTAAGTGGTTTGAAAGAAGGCTCAAAAGAGTATAAATTCAAAATGATGAGAGGGGGGCTCGATAAAACTAAATATGCAAACGTAGTGCAGGAAATTGACGACTATTTTATCGACAAAGAGCAGTTTGAGAAAACTAAACGTAAAACCCCCGAACAGATTAAAGCCTTCTTAATAAATGAAAGCCGTTTCGTTGATTTTTACAAAAAATGGGTAATACTAAAAGAGCAGGAATTAGAATCAGATGGCTACAATTTTCTGGAAAAATTAGTCGATAGCAAAATCATTGATAGAAGAGAAGTAAAGGAAGAAAATCTAAACTTCACGGATATTGTAAATATTAGCCTGGAATCGCTCTTCAATATGAATGATACAGATTGCAAAAACAACATGCTGATATTTCATGACATGTTTTTAAATGTGGGTTACTTACAACCCGAAGATAAATTTGTTAAAGCCACAGACACGGAAGCTATCAATACAGCCAATTCATACTTCCATTATGTAGCGTCAATATCCAATGTAAATGCACTAAGCCAGAACGAATTAATGGCACTAAGGGATTCTTATCAGAATAAAATGGCCAGTTTAAAAGCCCCTCTCGATCAATGGTTGGAAATTTGTAATACCGACCCAGATTTTACTAAGGGACTAACATTTCTAAGAGAATCAATTATAACGCAATTGCCAACTGTAGAAGATTTTTTTCAGGAAAGTGATGTTCTTAAATTCAACCATAAAAACACAAAAGATGGGGAGTTCTTTTATCTGTACATTGGTCAGATAACCAAAAGTACTTTACTCAATTATTATGAAATTTTCATGCCAATTTCTCCCGAATTAAAAACGACTTTAAAAGATAAATTTATTGCAGACAACAATTATGAAAGAAGGATTCCAATGATGATAATTTCGCATTCTAAAGACCTTGAATTACCTTTAGACATCAGTTCAGATAAATATAAATATTTAGTGGAAAATGAAGTAGCAGAAAATACCGAACTTCAAAAAAGAAAGTTCATCAATATTGATGATGAATAAAGTCAACCTACTTATAGAAATCTATTTAAATCAAAAGACCCCACTCCTAACGTCATACAAAATAATCAGATTATCTATTGGCACTTCCTTTGGCTGTGCCGTAATACATTGTTGCCATTGCTGTATTTGTCCGTCTTTAGTCCCGCAAATGAGGAAAAATCAATCTGTGTCAATCTTTTAATATCAAAGAGATCATATAAAATAGTTACCGTAATACTTTATTACAAAGTGTGATTCAACCAATATTTCATACGAAATAGTTGCATAATAAATAATAGAATAGTTTAAGAACTAAATAGCAGTTAGATTTACACTCATAAAATAAATATCATGATTGTATGTCATGTCTTGCCGTTTCTGGCACAAAATATTCCTCGATAACATTTACCGAAAGATGCTTTCCGGTGATTTTCATATTAGTTTAATCATTATGTAATTTCCCGGATATAGAATCACACAGAGTAATATCTGTTCCAAACATGTGTTTGTAAATTATTTACAATGCCTGCTCAAAAATTAGTAAATGGCGTTTTAACAGATGCAGATCAAACTGCAGTGAAAGCGAGTGTAACAACTGCTCAGAGTAAATTACCGTTCTTAATTACCTTAACCACTAAGGAAAAGTCGAGGTTGCGAAAAATGGGACCTAAGAGTGTGGAGTATGTCAATCAGACATTGATGGCTGCCACTAACTTTCCTAAGTACATGCCAGCGAGTTTTGATACACAAACTTTGGGTGAACATACCAAATTAATCGAACAACTTTTAGACATTCAAATGGTAACCGCTTCTTTTCTGGAATCAATAAATGATACCATAATTGCAGCAAGTTCCGATGCGATGGTTGCAGCGGATGAGGTTTATGGATTATTAAAAACAGCCGCTAAACATGATTCAGCTGTAAAAACAGTTGTTTCTGAAATGGCTAAAAGGTATGAAGGTCAAAGTAAACCAAGACCTAAAAAAGTAGTTACTACAGTTTTGTAATATTTCTTACTACATAATTTATCTGTGTCAATAAGGATACAAATTGAGCCGAAAGGCTCTTTTTGTTTTAGTGCATTTTCCCATATTTTGTGCTAACATTGTTTTACAAACTACTAATATTAAAATTGTATATTAAAGCATTTAAATAGAAAGTTCTACTACCTTTTTACACAGCCCTAGTACTTTAAAATGATATTAGATTATTAAAATAAAGCACTCTAATATCGTTTTAAATAGTTCTAATATTGTAATAGCGTATTAGATTATTAAAACAGAAAGCATTAATAGTCCATTAGCATATTAGTGCATATTATTAGAATATTAAGCTAATAAAAGAAGTTTTAGAAGAATCTTTAAATTATTGACCCTCAACTCCTCTTCACTTTCCATTTCAGGAATCTATAAATTATCCATTCAAAATTAAATTCCACCTAATATCCCTTCATTAATCAGGTTATTAAATCATTTTAATACTTTTGATAATCCTTAATTATTTAAACACATAAAACCGCACTCTTATGAGCAATGGAATTCTCAGTTTCTGGTGGATTGGCCTTTTAATTCTTTGTATTATTCTATACAAGTACATCCTAAGATTTTTATTTGGAATGGTTATCGTTCCGGAAGACCGTATTGGTCTTGTTACCAAAAAGTTCGTGTTGATTGGCACCGACAAAGAGCTACCCGATGGCCGTATTATTGCTACTAAGGGTGAAGCAGGTTTTCAGGCCAAAGCCTTAGCACCAGGATTATATTTTGGTATGTGGTTCTGGCAGTATGATGTAACCATGGAAAAATTTACCATTATACCAGAAGGTCAGATAGGACTGGTACTGGCAAGAGATGGAGCATCAATCCCTACCGGAAATATACTGGGACAAAAAGTAGATAGCGACAACTTTCAGGATGCCGAAAAGTTTCTATCCAATGGTGGTCAGCGTGGTAGACAAGCTGCCTATATTACTGCAGGTTCTTACCGTATCAACACAATGCTGTTTCAGATATCGGTAACCGATATGGTGAGGATACAGGAAAGCATGGTAGGCATTGTAACTACATTGGATGGTCAGCCAATTGAAGCTGGTCAGATTGCTGGTAAACTGGTAGAATCGCATAATAACTTTCAGGACTTCGATCGCTTTATAAAAGAAGGTGGTAACAGAGGTCTGCAACCACAGGTAATACTGGCGGGTTCTTACAACCTGAATCCTTGGGCGGTTCAAATGGAAGAAATTCCTATGACAGAGATATCCATAGGTTATGTAGGTGTGGTAATATCTTTTATAGGCATGGAAGGTCATGATCTTACTGGATCGGAATTTAAACATGGCAATATTGTAGAGAAAGGATACAAAGGCGTTTGGATGGAACCATTGGGCCCTGGTAAATATCCTATTAATAAATACATCATGAAGGTAGAACTGGTGCCTACTACCAACCTTGTTCTTAACTGGGCAAGTGCAAGAAGTGAAGCGCATAATCTGGACAAAAACCTTTCTACCATTACCGTTCGTTCCAAAGATGGTTTCCCTTTTAATCTGGATGTGGCGCAGATTATTCATGTGCCTACTACCGAAGCACCAAAAGTTATTGCACGCTTTGGTAATATGGTCAACCTCGTATCACAGGTGTTGGAACCAACCATTGGTAACTACTTTAGAAACTCGGCACAGGATAGCGATGTAATTGCGTTTTTAAGTACCAGAAAAGAACGTCAGGAATCGGCTAAAGAACATATTAAAAAAGTACTGGACGAATACAATGTGAATGCAGTAGATACCTTAATTGGGGATATAGTTCCGCCAGAATCTCTGATGAAAACATTGACTGACAGAAAGATTGCTGAAGAACAAAAAATCACTTACGATACCCAGAAAAAGGCACAGGAAACTCGTCAGGGAATGGAAAAAGAAACTGCCATTGCCGATATGCAGAAAGACATTGTAAAAGCACAGCAAAGTGTAGAAATTGCTGAGCGTACTGCGAGTGCTACTGTAAAGAAATCGGAGGGTGATGCTGCAGGAGTAAAACTTGCTGTAGGTGCGGAAGCAGAAGCCACCAAGATGCGTGCATTTGCCGAAGCAGAAGCTACCAAAGCAAGAGCAGTAGCGGAATCAGAAGCCATTAAGCTAAGAGCAGGAGCACAAGCCGAACAGATTTCTTTGACGGGTAATGCAGAAGCAGAAAAGATATTAGCAATAGGTAAATCGACAGCGGAAGCATACGAATTGGCTGTAAACGCATTAGGAGGCGAAAACTTTACCCGCTATAAAATTACCGAAGAACTATCTAAAGGAAACATTAAACTGATACCTGATATATTGATTGGTGGTGGAAATGGAAACGGCTCTGCCATGGACGGTTTACTGGGGTTAAAGCTGATGGAAATGATGGATCCTAAAAAGAAAGAAGAAGTTCAGAACAAAGCTGAGTAAGCTTTTTTATTAAAGCTTTAAACTAAAAGAGCAGGTTGAATCTTAGATTTCAACCTGCTCTTTTAGTTATAGTTATTATTATTCTATATAACTAAAATGATTTTATTAGTTATATCATTAAAATAAAACACTATTGCACCAATTGAACTTTTATTTTATAACCGGTGTAGAATCGGCAATATTTTTCTTAACACGAGCAATATCCTCATCACAATAGACATTACCCTGTGCTTTTGCTCTTAAGTACCATTCCAAGGCTTTTACATTATCCTTTACAACAAACATACCATTTTCGTAAAAGGTACCTATATTTTTAGTGGCATCTACATTTCCTCCAGGTTTACCATTGTAAGACGCCTTCATATAAAAATTAAATGCAGCTTGTAAATTTACTTCTACTCCCTCTCCTACCTGTTGCAATAAACCTAATCGGAATAAACAATTAAACTTATCTGGACTAGGTTTTAAGGAAAAGCTTCCTCTTTCCCAATAGTATCTGGCATCATTAAAATTACTTTTTTTATATGAATCCCAACCTAAATTATAATAAATAGTGGCACTATCTTCCTTAATATTTACTCTAGGTAAGGTTGCTCTTTTATGTTTTATCTGAGCATTCAATGTAGTAGAAAAGCCAAGCGCATTTTTTATGGGCATGCCCGATAAACCCAGGATTAACGAATACATTAAATTAAAGCAAATACCAACTATAAATACCTTGGTAATAAAAGATTTAAGCATATCATTTTCTTTTTTCATTAAACAAATACGAATTATTGAAATATTTATTGTCTGTTCAATAAAAGCAAACATAAAAATAATATTAGAATATCAAAATAAAATTGATATTCTAATATAGATTCATATTTTATTACAATTTTGATTAACACAAGTAATGTTTATTACAATTAATTTCAGAACTAAATAAAA
>CANFLJ010000099.1 GCA_947447815.1 Chitinophagaceae bacterium
AATGAATATTTATAACGTTTCAAAGCATTAATAATCGATTGTGCTATCTCAGTTTGACCAGTCGGACTATTTAGATACTTCTCTTCTTCATCATTAGATATAAAACCAGTCTCTACCAGCACCGCAGGCATAGCAACCGCTTGCAACACCCATATCCCTTTCTCATTACGCTGCTTAGCACCCCTGCTGACTCTTCCTCCCTTTACAAATTCATCTTCAATAGTATTGGCTAGGTTAAAACTTCTATCCAGATACTGTTGTGTTTTCAAAGAATATAGCACCATCTTGGAAGGATCATCTGGATCAAAGTCTTTCATCTCACTAATCAATGCACTATCCATAAACATCGATTCATTTTCACTCAGTGCCTTAGCTTTACTTCCATTTTTACTGATACCCCATATATATGTTTCGGTACCTTTTACATCATTACTCACTCTTACGGTTGAATAAATAGGTACTTGTTCCTTACGTTTCTTGCCGTGTTTCTTTACAGTTACCGTTTTATATCCAGTAATTACTTTATGGTACGATTCGCTCGAATTACAGTGTATACAAACAAACAAATCACCCCCTGCAGCATTGGCTTTATTAGCTTTCTCTTTTACATTGTCATAAACATCGGTAGTTCTGGTCATGTAAATCTCCACTTCTGGCAATTGCTGCTGAAGCAACTCCTGAAGTTTCAACGCCACAGACAGAGAAACGTCTTTTTCATTCGAAAATTTACCAGTAGCCCCATAATCCTTTCCCCCATGCCCTGCATCTATCACTATTTTCTTCAGTGTATGCTTCTGAGCAAGTGGAATTTCCTTAGGAATAAACGACAATAATGCCGTCACAGTACCAAATAATGCAATTATTATAAACTTTTTCTTATTCATCTTATATTAAATCCAAATATTGTTATCAATTCATTAGCAAGTTAGCCGCTATTTTTGCGCTTTATGAAATTAAACAGCATTCTTAGAACTATTAACGTAATAATGCCTCAGGGTATTATATTGTTATTACTAAGTTGGCTGATTAGTTTCTCTGTTCAGGCACAAAACCTATCACCGCTTGCATCCGACTCAAGTAGAACAAAGATAATTGGTAACAAACCAAAAATGGCAGGTGATACTGTGAATAAAATTACAAAAGATACCCTGCAGATGTCCAAAGACTCCTTGGATGCACCTGTAAAATATGAAGCAAAAGACTCAGGAGTAATGATTTTGTCTTCCAATGAGTTTATTTTATATGGTAAATCCACCGTTGCATATAAAGATGTAAAACTGATAGCGGCTACTATTAAATACAATTCACAGCAACAACAGGTTAAAGCTTATGGAGCATTGGATACCACCAATAATCCATTAAACAAGCCAACATTAACCCAGGGCGGCTCCACTTCTATTAGCGATTCTATTGCTTTCAATATGAAGAATATGAAAGGGCTTACAAAGAATACATATTACAATGAAGGAGATATGTATGTAAATGCCGAACGTTTAAAAAAGGTAGATAAAGATGTATTTTATGCTTACCACGGTCGTTTTACTACCTGCAACCTCGATACGCCACATTTTGCTATCAGAACCCGTAAGATGAAGATGGTTACCAATAAACTGGCATTCAGTGGACCATCTTTCCCAGAGTTCGAGGGCGTTCCTTTACCTATTGGCCTGCCTTTTGGTATCTTCCCATTAATGCGCGGTAGGCATTCCGGACTTATGGCTCCGCAATTTGTTACTAGTCCCGACTATGGTATTGGTTTCGAAGGGCTAGGTTTCTATAAGGTTTTAAGTGAAAATGCAGACGTTCTCTTCCGCGGCAATTTCTATTCATACGGTGGATGGTCGCTGAACATTTCTCCCAAATACCTCAAAAGATATCGTTACACAGGTACCTTTAATATATCTATACAGAACACTACCACCGTTAACAATTACGCGGTTTCAGAAAAGGAGTTTACTACTATCAAAAGCTATAGTATTCAGTGGAGCCACAATAGAGATAATAAAGCTCACCCAGGTACTACTTTCAATGCTAACGTAAATTTTTCTAGTTCCAAGTACAATCAGACCGTTTTAAATAACCCTTACATTAATTTTCAAAACCAGATTAGTTCTACCATCAGCTTTACCAAAGATTGGAAAGGTGTTGCAAACATGTCCATCAATGCTAGCCACAATCAGAACAACGTTACTAAATTAGTATACCTCAGTCTTCCAAACATCTCCCTGAATGTACCTACCAAATACCCTTTCCAGAAAAAGGAGAAAGTAGGCAATTCAAAATGGTACGAAAACATAGGTATTGGTTATAGTGGCAACCTGCAGAATCAGATTGCATTCTATGACACTGCATTTAGTGTAAAGAAGTTGATGGATACTGTTCAGTGGGGCGTAACGCACAACGTACCTATCTCTATATCACTACCTTCATTAGGTCCTATCACGCTGTCTCCGTCAGTCTCCTATCGCGAAAACTGGTATGCACAATCTATTACCAGAACATGGAATCCAAATTATAAGAGCGTAGCTGATACAGGCAAAATGGATACCACCGTTAGTAAAGGTCTATTTACTGCCAGAGAAGTAGCATTTGGTTTAGGTGCCAGTACAAGAATCTTTGGTAATTATACTTTTCCTAAATCAAAAAAGATTGTGGCTATCCGTCACGAGATGAGGCCTTCCATTGGCGTAAGTTACAAACCAGATCTAAACTCTCAGAACTTCTATACGGTTAATTATACCGACCAGCGTTACAAAATCCAGCGCGCTGCTCGCTTTTCTAAATTCGATGGCGTAGTTCCGGGTGCCTTTAGCGAAGGCGTGTTTGGTGGATTGTCTTTTGGAATAGATAACTTACTGGAAATGAAAGTAAAAAAGGCTTCCGACACCGGTAATGTAAATAAGAAGATTAAACTCTTGGATGGATTTGGGTTTAATGGATCATACAATCTGCTTGCAGATAGTTTTGCGCTTTCTAATATTTCTTTATATGCCAGAACAAACCTTTTCGAGAAGGTAAGTATTACTACCAGCGCTACTCTAGATCCTTACCAGGTAGATAACCATGGTTTTAGAAAGAAAGAATATGCATGGCAAGGAAAAGACTTTAGTTTGGGTAGAATTACCAGTGGAAACGTAGCTATTTCTACGCAATTCAAAAGTAAACCTAAAGATGGCAAAGCAGATAAAGACAGAGTAACTAAAGATCCTTTTATGACCACCGACGAACAGATGCGTCAGTTGGAATATACCAGAAATAACCCTGCAGAATATACCGATTTCAATATTCCTTGGTCATTAACCTTAGCATATTCTCTAAGCTTTAATAAAACCATCAGAGGCGACTACAGTGGATTTCAAACGATAGTATATTCTGGATTAAACTTCAACGGAGATTTTAGCCTCACTCCTAAATGGAAAGTAGGTGCCACTGGTTACTATGATGTTACCAATAGTCAATTAAATCAGTTAAGTACTTATATCACCAGAGAGATGCATTGCTGGCAGTTATCCATCTCTTTAAACCCAGTGGGGATCTATCATTCCTTTAGTATTGTAATAAGTCCCAAATCAGGTATCCTTCGCGATCTTAAGATAAACAGAAGTAGAACCTTCTCTAATTATTAGTAACTATTACTTAATTATTATTCTTTCAACTGTATAGTAATTTGCAAAAACTAACAACTCCTAAATCTCGGGGCTGTATTTATCACGACTCACGATTCACGTATCTCACGATTAAAATGGACGTTTTTTATTCTAAGGGAAGTAAAATAAAATTGCTGTAAGATATTCCATACCTCAACAGCGTTTTAATACTTTTGGTGGTCATATATAAGATTACCCTTCAATTATCATAATTTTTTGTATCCTTGTATTGAATAAATGGAGATTATACATAAACTTTTAATAGTAATATGCATCTGTGGTTTGATTGCCGTAGAAAAAGCAGACTGTCAAAATGTTTCTACCTTCCGTTTACGTAAAGTAACTACCAGAGGATCTTACAAATTAGATAGTTTATCCATACTTCCCAATAGTTTATTGATAAATGGATACGATAGCTCCTATTATGATATAAACTATACAAAATCTACTATCCATTGGAAGAAAAATGTACCAGCAGATAGTATTTTAATTGCCTATCGGGTAATTCCATTTGCATTAAACAAAACCATCTATCGCTATAACTATGATAGCGTTAAAAATAGATTCCTTGCAGGCAATAAAATGATCATCAACAGAGGGGCATCTACCCTCGAAGAATACTTCGGAGGCAAGAAGATTAACTATGCCGGAAGCTTTGGAAGAAATATGCGTTTTGGTAATACACAGGATGCAACTTTCAACTCCGAATTTAATTTACAGATCAATGGAATGATTGGTGATAGTATCGAATTAACGGCTGCTATTACCGACAATAATATTCCTATCCAGCCCGATGGAAATACTAAACAATTAAATGAATTTGATAGGATATTAATTCAGTTTAAAAAGAATAAATGGGAAATAAATTTAGGAGATATTGATGTGAAAGAAAAACAGTTGTATTTCCTAAACTTTTACAAACGTTCACAAGGAATTTTGTATAAACAACAAGGCATAAAGTCATTGGGAGCTAAACACAATGTTTCCTTGGGAGCAGGTATTGCAAAAGGAAAATTTCATCGCAACGTTTTTCTTGGCTTAGAAGGCAATCAAGGGCCCTATAAACTACAAGGGGCCAACAATGAATTGTATTTTATAGTCCTTTCCAACACAGAAAGAGTGTACATCGATGGAGAGCTTATGCAAAGGGGAATAGATCAGGACTACATTATCAATTACAATACTGCAGAAATTACTTTTACTACCAAAAGGCTGATTACCAAAGATAAAAGGATACAAATAGAATTCGAATACGCTGATAAAAACTATCTTAATTATCTGGCATTTGCAGAAGATAATATTACGGTAAACAAAAAGTTAAGTGTAGTAGTAGCCGCCTATAACAACAATGATGTTGCAGGCTCTCCTATCAATCAATCCTTGGATAATAAACAGCATCAGTTCCTGAGCAGTATCGGGGATTCTATTAATAATGCATTTTATCCCTCCGGTAATAAAGATAGTTTTAGTACCACTCAGATTATGTACAAAAAGATAGACACCATCCATAATGGCACGCACGATTCTATTTATGTTTATTCCACAAACTCCGATAGTGCTAAGTATGTTTTAAATTTTGTTGCTACTGGCAACAACAAAGGCAACTATATTCCACTTTACAATGCTGCAAATGGCAAAGTGTATCAGTGGATTGCCCCAGTAAATGGCATTCCTCAAGGTTATTATGAACCCGCCATGTATCTTGTTACGCCAAAGTCGCATCAGATCATCAGTATTAAATCTGACTATCGATTTAATAAGAAAACAGTCTTAACCACCGAGCTTGCAGGTAGCCGTTACGATATCAATACGCTATCTTCCAAAGACAAACAGAATGATAATGGTTATGCAGGAAAGTTGCTGTTTCTTCATGCAAATAAATACCTGACT
This sequence comes from Chitinophagaceae bacterium, assembly GCA_947447815.1. GTDB lineage: Bacteria > Bacteroidota > Bacteroidia > Chitinophagales > Chitinophagaceae > CANFLJ01. The sequence goes on from CANFLJ010000099.1 coordinate 5,538, forward strand.
ACTAAGCATTCATACGATTATAATCTAAATATTGGATATGAATATGTAAACGAAAACTTTAAACCACTGGAAGTTTTAAGATCTTCTGAATTTAGCAGAGATTGGGGACTAAATAACAATGCAATAGCTACCGAACAATTACCTTCTGCAGGGATATTAATTAAAGATGAAAATAATAATCAGGCTGAGTATTCCTTCAAAGCCTATCTCAGAAGTGATGGTTACCAGGGAACTATGCAGCAGCTCAGATTACTTAAAAGTATTTCAGGCATCAGGTTACAGACGTCCCTTCATTATACAGATAATAAAACGCCCTTTATTAAAGGGTATTATTTCAAACCAAATATCGAAGTAGAGAAGACCTTTACCCACCTCAGCAACATAGCAATTTTGGGCAGTTTTGCTTCGGAGTATAATCATCATCAATATACATCATTTGATAGTCTATCTTTAAACAGCTTTGCATTTACTTCTTATACAATATTGCTTAAAAGTAATACCATGAAGAATAACAGATGGAGCATTGGCTTTACCGAAAGAACCAACAAAATTCCTGTGGGCAACATGCTCTTAACCAACGACATTAGCAGAAATTACACTTACACACTGGAACTACTTAAAAACAAGAAACATCAGTTCCGAATAAACGCTACTTACCGCGAGTTAACACAAGAATATGGGGTAACCAAAGGCAATAAAGAGACCACCGTTTTAAGTAGATCAGAATACTTATTCAACGAATGGAAAGGCAGTATAAAAGGAAATGTAATTTACGAGATTGGCAACGGACAGGAACAGAAAAAAGACGTTTCCTATGTGCAGGTTACTACAGGAAGAGGGCAATATGTATGGATAGATTATAACAATGATGGCATACAACAGCTTAACGAATTTGAGGTTGCCCAATTCCAGGATCAGGCAAATTATGTTAGAGTTTTTACTCCAACTAATAGTTATACTAAATCAAATTATACCTTATTAGGATATAATTTAACCATTAGCCCAAACACTAGGAATAATGCAAACACAAAGCTTATAAAACAACTTCAGAAAATTAGTTTTCAATCCTCCTTACAAACACAAACCAAAACATTGTATGACGGTAACCTTCGATTTAATCCATTTAAAGTAGACATTGCCGACACCAGTCTTATACAAAGCAACTACAGTTGGAACAATACTCTATCTTACAATCGCTATGGAAACTGGGGATTAGATGTAGGCAGAAATGCTAACTTTAATAAATCATTATTAACGTATGGATTGGAAAGCAATGAACTAACCGAGTATTCTATTAGAGGAAGATTTAATATTAAACAAAAATTCCAGATAGAGTTATTGCAAAAATTAACCACTAAAGCACTCTCCACCCCTTCTTTCAACAATAGAAACTACGAATTAACGGGTATCAGTACCGAACCAAGACTCATCTTCTCCCCTTCTACTCAATGGCGTCTTACTACCTACTATCAATATTCATCTATCAGTAATTTAATAGTATTTGGAGGAGAAAATGCCACCAACAACAGCCTGAATCTGGAAAGTAAGCTGAACTTTGTACAGAATGCCAGTATCAATATCAAGTTTTCCAGTAGCAATATTTCCTATACTGGCACCAGTAATAATACCATCAGTTACGTAATGCTGAATGGCTTACAACC
>CANFLJ010000100.1 GCA_947447815.1 Chitinophagaceae bacterium
AATGAAACATCAATTAAGAATTTGTTTCTTGATTCAATAGAAATTATTGATAAGGATAATAAAACAACTATCTTAAATGGACTTAGACCTTTCTATATTAATAAACAAGAATAAAACCATTTATATAGCACCTTAATTTAATATTCTGTATAAGTATTAATGCGTTAGAGACAGAAGGGAAAATCCTTTTTGTACTGAGCAATTTCAACACACAGGTTGATTGCTGCAAAAAGATTGGAATGATGGCGCGGGCCGCGAGGAACAAAGCGGTAACGCCCTAATCAAGTAAAAAGGAAAAAATAAAAAGTAAAAAGAATACAATTAAACAGCCGATTAAAAATTAAGAAAGAGGCAATACAATTTGTATTCCTTTGTGCCTTTGTTCCTAGTTGCCTATGTGCCTTGTATTTCTATTGCCTCTTTGCCTTGCCTTAATTATTGCTGCTGCTGTTGATGATGATGTTCCTCCTCCTGATATTCCGGAACTTCTTCTTCGTCTTTCTTTTTAGACGACACCGTTTTCATCTGTACATTATTTACTTCTTCAAACACATGCCCATCTTCGTAACCTATGGAAACATATACAGAAAGAGTTTGTTTGGTAAGTCCTTTAAAACTTCCTTTTACAGGAGTACAATCGGTAAAATTCTTTCCTACCGCCAGCTTTATATGATTGTCGGAAACCCATACATTATTGGTAGGATCGATGCCCGCCCAACCATAGCCGGGAACATAAGCTTCTACCCAGGCGTGTGTAGCACCCTCGCCACGCATACCATCTTTATTGGGACAGATATAACCGCTTACATACCTACTCGGAATACCCATTGAGCGCAGTATCTGCAACATTAAATGAGCAAAATCCTGACATACCCCCGACTGGTGTTCCAGTATCTCATCTACCGTAGTTTCGATAGTGGTTATGCCTTTTATATATTTAAAATGCTTATATATATAATGGCAACATTCCTCGGTAATCATGGCTATTTTATCGCCCGCTACCAATTCCAATGCCTTTATAATATCCTCTATTTTGTGCTGGGAAACTATGTTGTCGGCTTTACTCAACTCCAGTAGCTGTAAGTTGTTGCCAATATCCACTTTTAAGTCAGTGAGTGTAGTAACAACCGAAACAGCAGCTGTAGCAGGCTTGATAGTCCTTACCGTAAGCTTGCTATCTACCACCAGTTGCTTGTGCAATCCCAGTATATTAAACAGCCCTACTTTGTTGCCCCAGTAATCGTTGTAAGTAAATACATCAGGATTATCGGTAATATCAATCTCATGCATCAGCAATTCCTGCTCCTCATTATTAAATGGATATATAATAATGGCATTGTTGCTCTCTTTTACCGTTCGGGTGTACTCGTATTTGGTAATGTGATGTATCTTAAAAACAGGCATCTTGTCTCAGTTATGAATATGAAAAGAATTGTTTGGCTAAGCTATAGCTAAAAGCCTCCAACTCTTTTCGGGTATCTATTAAAAACGGGTGCAATGTAGTTTTATTCAGCGATTCAAACTCGGTAAACTGAATATTACTGATTACTCTTCCCAGTCGGCGCGTCATAACCGGTTCGGTTTCAACTGCTTTATTGTTCTTTATTACATCCTTAAAATATTTTTCTACCTGAATAAGATTATAAATTACACTCCTAGTAAAGGTAATATTGAATAATATCTGATGCAAAGCATTCTTATTGGTATTGTTGGAATTGTAGTATTTAAGGTGCAATTCGTAGCCAGAAAGCGACAATAATAATGGTCTCCAATACAGAATATCCCTTTCATTTTCTATATCATAATCAATGCCTTCAAAGTAATGAACACTCATTTCGATAGTGAGCAAACATCTTTCTATGTAACGACCAAGACTCATGAAATTCCAGCTCATCCCACGAGGCATAGTGGTATCGGCAACTCCATTGAAGAGAATACATTCTTTGGTAAGTGCATCAATGTTTTCTAAAGCATTTACCTCCTTAAAATCCTTACTGCATTGATTTACCAGATGATAAATCTGATTCACCTGTTCCCACACTTCTTTAGTAATATGATCCTGCACGCCACGGGCATTTTCGCGGGCTCTTGTAAGAATAATTTTCAGAGAATTACTATTCTGCGTATTGAACATGATATACTTTAATACCGCCTCGGAATTATACTCTATAGCCAGTTTTTCTTCTTCGGGAAGGAAGGTATAAATATCCAGTACTTTCTTCCAGGATAAGGTTTGATTTACGCCTTTATCCAACATCAATATATAATGGGTTCTGATAGTCCTTAAAAGTCCGTCAGCTCTTTCGATATAACGATTAAGCCAAAACATGGAGTCTGCAATTCTACTTAACATATATTCAGAATTAAGTTTAAACAATTAGTGAAATAGCGTATTAACTGATTAACAGATTAGTGAATTTAATACATTCAAAATTTATCATTCAAAATTCAACACTTGTTTTCTGTATTCATTATCAAATTTTCAAATCATCAAATTATCAAATTAGTGTTAGTCCACAATCCAGGTATCCTTACTACCCCCACCCTGCGAGGAGTTTACTACGAGCGAACCCTCTTTTAAAGCAACTCTAGTTAGTCCACCAGGAACAATATGAATTTCATTAGGGCCACACAAAGCATAAGGCCTTAAATCGACATGACGAGGAACAAATTTTCCATCAATAAAACATGGCACTGTAGACAATTTAATAATTGGCTGCGCAATGAAACTTCTTGGATCTTCATCTACCGCCTTTCTAAATTCTGCCACCTCTTTATCATTGGTATTATTCCCCATCAACATACCATAACCACCCGATTGATTAGTGCGCTTAATAACCATATTATTGATATTATCAAACACATAGTTTCTCTTCTCCAGATCACTCATTTCGTAAGTAGGCACATTAGGTAGTATAGGTTCTTCGTTTAAATAATACCGAATCATATCAGGCACATATTTATATACAGCCTTATCATCGGCAACGCCATTGCCCATTGCATTTACGATAGCTACATTCCCTTTTCTAAAAGCCCCTATCAGTCCTGGAACACCCAACACACTATTAGGTTTAAACACCAATGGATCAAGATACTCATCATCCACCCTACGGTAAATAACATGTACCTGCTGCAATCCATTAGTCGTCTTCATATATACCTTATGATTATCTACCACCAGATCGCGCCCTTCCACCAATTGTATCCCCATCTGACGAGCCAGAAATGTATGCTCGTAATAAGCAGAATTATAAATACCCGGGGTAAGAATAACGGCAGTTGGCTTAGATACCTGCTGAGGAGCATTGGCCTGTAATACCTGATGTAATAACAACGGATAATTATTTATCATCCTTACATTATTATTACCCAACATATCCGGAAAAAGTCGTTTGGTAACTTCTCTATTTTCCAGCATATAACTTACCCCCGAAGGTGTACGTAAATTATCTTCCAGCACATAAAAAATACCATCCTCGCCACGAATAAGATCTATACCACTAATATGTATATAAGTATCGTGAGGCACTTTTATGCCAAACACTTCTCTGGTGTAATGCGGACAAGAAGCAATTAATTCGGCAGGAATTACTTTATCATTCAGGATATTCTGTTCGTTATAAATATCTTTCAAAAACATATTCAGCGCTTTTAAACGCTGTTTTATACCTCGCTCAATATTATCCCATTCCTTACCCGAAATAACACGGGGAAGAATATCGAAAGGAAAAATACGCTCGATACCTTTATTATCACTGTAAACAGTAAACGTGATACCTTGTTGCATAAACAACTCTCCTGCAATCTTATTCTTCATTTCCAGATCTGCAACAGAGAAAGAATCAATAGTGTTAATGATATTTTGATATTCTGCTCTAATACCATTACTATTCTTCATTTCATCCCAGATATTGTTATTTTGTAGCATGTAATCCATAATTCTACATTTTATTCCGTTACTATTGTTATTAATTTACCATCAATTCATAAAAGCGGTTAAATATATAATATTTTATAATATAGTGTAAATTATCTCTATAACAGTGTTGTTTATTTAATCTAGATTATAATAATAACAAACAGAAACGAAGCTAAAAGTCAGCTAATAATAGTTTTAAAAACAACTTCCATATCAAGTCTGCTGTAGTAAACTTAATAACTTGTATGTTTGTATAATTCAGCCAGAATAGCAGGATAAAATTATTGATTTAAAGAAATGAAGATATTAGTTATACGTTTTTCATCTATTGGAGATATTGTACTTACTACGCCTGTTTTACGTTGTATAAAACAACAGGTACCAGATGCTGAACTACATTTTTTAACTAAGAAACAATTCACCCCTTTAATAAGCTATAACCCTTACGTAGATAAAGTAAAAACACTGGATACCAGCTGGGACTTAATGATACATGAACTGGTAGTAGAAAAGTACGACTACATAATTGACCTACATCATAACCTTAGAACTTTACGGATAAAAAAAGCATTAAAAGGAGTTCCTAATTCCTCCTTTAATAAACTCAATATTCCTAAATGGCTTTATACTTTTTTAAAAATAAACAAGTTACCTAAAATACATATCGTAGACAGATACCTTTATGCAGCAAGACCTTTGGAGGTAAAGAATGATTTGCAAGGACTGGACTTTTTTATAAACGAAAAAGAATTAATCAAAGAAAAAGACATCCCAACTTCGCATGCTTATGGCTATATTGGAATAGTAATTGGAGCAGCATTAAACACCAAGAAATTGCCGGTTGAAAAGATTAGAGAGTTGTGCAATTCAATTCAGTATCCAATAATGCTGCTGGGCGGAAAAGAGGATAAAGAAAACGGAGATATGATTGCTATGGGAGATGATATTAAAATATATAATTCCTGCGGAAAATTTTCCCTAAACGAAAGTGCTCAATTAGTACAGAAAGCTAAATTGATCATCACTCACGATACAGGTCTGATGCACATTGCAGCTGCATTTAATAAACCTATTATTTCAATCTGGGGCAACACTACTCCCCTATTTGGAATGGATCCATATTACAGAGAAAACAGTCAGTCAGCTTCTACAATATTTGAAATAGAACTAGGCTGCAGACCATGTAGTAAAATAGGGTATGCTAAATGTCCTAAAGGTCATTTTAATTGTATGCAGAAACAACCTATAAATTTAATTGCAGAGACCGCTACAAAGATGGTTAACTAATTTTGCCACTATATACAAGATATTCGTAAGGAGAAAGCTGAAACTTCTCCCCTTCATTAAATGAGTATTGAATACCTGAGAATACTTGAGTAAAAGAACCTTTCAGCCATTGATGATTTAGCGAAAAACGAACATACTCTGCACTAAAATTAAGCAACACTAAAACTACTTCATCTCCATGCTTTCTAAAGAACCCCATTGCTCCATTATGCTGAACAGGAAGAATAAATGTCTCCCCAGCTACAACGGCATCAGACTTATGTAATTCTATTAAGGTTTTATAGAAATCATGCAACTTAATATCACTCCAGTTTAAAGGGTCTTTATCAAAGAACAACAATTTCTTTTTATTGGGTATTTCCTGCCCAGAAAATATTAATGGATATCCCTTCCAGGTAAAGGTGAATACCGCCATTGATTTAGCAGCATTGCCATACTTATCATATTCAGTACCTGTCCAGCTATTCTCATCATGATTGGAAGTGAAAAACATTTTATAAGAATCGGGAGGATACTGACTATAAGAATGCAGCACATTAAATACCTCATTCAACGCATGTTCTTTTTTAATATAAGACTCTGTTTTATGCATCCAACTCCATGCATAGCTTACATCAAATACATCATGATATTGTACTTCCTCACATTCTGCCAACCAGAATAAAGGCTTAGTACTATCACACTGAGTTCGAGCATCTTTCCAGAAATCTAAAGGAACAAGGTGTGCCATATCGCATCTAAATCCATCAATATCAAAATTGGCAACCCAATATCGCATTGCTTCAATCATAGCAGACCTCATAGATGTATTGCTATAATCCAGATCTATAACATCTTTCCACCCATTTTCTTCTACAAAATTTCCTGCAGTATCTTTCATGTACCAGTCAGGATGTTCAATGGTCCAGTGATGATCATACCCAGTATGATTAGCTACCCAATCTATAATTATTTTTATATCCAGTTTGTGAGCTTCTTCTACCAACTTCTTAAACTCATCTTTTGTGCCATATTCTTCATTAATTTCAGTGTATGAAGATGCAGCATAATAGCTACCTAAACTTCCCTGACGTTCTTTTAAACTAATAGGTTGAATAGGCATTAACCACAATATTCCTACCCCCATATCTTTTAATCTTGGAAGATGTTTTATAAAAGCTTCAAAGGTTCCTTCTTTTGTATATTGACGTGTATTTACTTCATAAATACACGCTTTTTTTGACCACTCAATAGTTGGAAATAGGTTGCTCATAATTCAGGTATTATAGAAACGAATATCGTAAATAGATTTAACTAATCTAGTAAAACATTATCTTCCAATATAAACCCACCCACTAAATTGTTTTATATTATTTACAATAATCACATAGTAATAAGTACCTACTGGCAATACAGCCCCTTTATATGTACCATCCCATGAGTTATCATACTTTTTATTTTCATAAACACTATTTCCATCCCTATCATACACTCTCACTGTTAAATTCTGGAACAAGGAACTATTTGCAAATATCCACCTATCATGAATTCCATCCCCATTAGGTGTAAAGCTATTAGGCACCATTGGCTTATCCAATACTGAAACATTAATTGTATCATATGCCTTACAACCATTGAAAGCAACTGCTTCTACTTTGTATCCAATAGTAGAATAAGGAGTACAAATTACAGACAATGAAGTATCATTGTTTAGATATAGTCCAGGTGTCCAGCTTACTGCAGCAATATTATTTAATGTTTGTATTTCAATTGGCAAACTTGTCCCTACAAAAACACTTGTATCATTTCCTACCTTAATTATTGGAGTAGAAAGAACATGAATTGATTGAATTGTAGTATCACTATTACAACCTCCTACACCAGTAACAAACAGTTGTGCTTTGTAGGTGCCAGTATCTTTATATTGATGAATTGGATCTAAATCATAACTATAATTTCCATCACCGTACGACCAGTTATAAATACTCACGTTAGCTGCATC
>CANFLJ010000101.1 GCA_947447815.1 Chitinophagaceae bacterium
GTAACACTTCAGCTTTCAAGAGTTTCTTTAGAGTACTATAATGAAACACTTCAGGTTTGAAGAGAAACATTTGAGTTCTGTAATGCTTCTTTAGAGTACTATAATGAAACATTTCAGGTTTGAAGAGAAACATTTGAGTCCTGTAATGCATCTCTAGCGAACTATAATGAAACGTTTCAGGTCTCAAGAGAAACACTTTAGCGCTGTAATGCTTCTCTAGAGTACTATAATGAAACACTTCAGAACTGTACTATTCCATATCAACGTTGGACTGTTTCATCATCTTTTGGTAGTATAACAGTGGAGTTTGGTAGCAAAATGCTTCCTGATGCTGATATTTTCCTTTCAATAAAGGATTCTTCAATTCCGGGTGCCAATATGTTATATGCCGTTTTAGATGGAAATGTAGTTGGCCGTTACTAATTATATAGGCTGCAAATTGCATTACCCAACCCTTTTTTGGACTGATCGGAACGTCTGCATATTATATATATGAATTAATGAATAGTAAAAGAATGATTTAATTGTTTCTACGCTTTCAATTGTATTCTGTATTGCGTTAGTTGCAGCCGGGAATATCCTTTATTTTGCTGCGACCACTACTTGTTTACTGAAGGGTGTAATAAAGCGCAGCAAAATAAAGATAGGAAGAGCTGCAACGGCCGCCTCAGCGGAACGCCCAAATTCAAGTAAAAAGTAAAAAGTGATAAGTAAAAAATAATACAGAATACATTTTCTATTGAGTAGTATTACTGCAATTTGTTAAACACATTTTGTTCGATTAGTACTCCTTCTTTTTACTTTTTACTTTTTGATTATTACTTTTTACTGGAACTACTTTCTTTTATCCAGTAAATTCCTAATCCTACAAGGATCACTCCAAAGGCTCCTGCTATGTATTCTGTTTTGGAACTGAAGAATACAAATAGCCAGATGATTAAAGAAAGTATAATGGGCAGTGGGAACAAAGGCATCTTGTAGGGAAATAGTTTTCGGGTGCCATTCTTTTGTAGCCATATAAGTCCGGCTGATTGCGAGATGAATTGGGTAAGAATTCTTACTACCACTATAGCACTGATGACATGTTTTAATTTGAATAATAAACTGAATGCTCCACCTATTACGGCAAGCCATAAAAGGGAAAGCTTTGGTATCTTTTTTTCTTCATCGATAGAAGCAAAAGCTTTGATGAAATTTCCATCGGCAGCGGCTGCATAAAGTACCCTGGAATAGCCCAGCATAACGGCAAATAAAGAGGAGAGGGCTACCCATAAAACAAGGATGGTAAACCAACGGGCAATCTGCTGTCCGAACCATTTTTGCATAAGCGTACTAAACACAAAATCCGACTTAGCTGCAGTAGCAGAATCTATGTTGCCCAGCACTACCCATTGCAGTAAAAGGTATAAGCCGGCAATAGCTAGTACAGAGATAATCATACTGCGTGGAATGTTTGTTTCGGGGCGTTGAATTTCTGCTCCAAGATGACATACATTATAGTATCCCAGATAACAATAAATAGCCTTGGTAGAAGCTTGTCCGAGTATCATCCATGCTCCTATATTTACCCAGTTAAAACTAATGGGTTCCTGTGCCTGTAATATACTGGAATCGAAATGATATAATCCAGAGCCTATTACCATGGCCAATACTGCCAAAACGCCTATCCATAAAGCCTTAGAGATTTTTCCGGTAGAAACAATGTTGCGATTTAATAGTAGGTATAATACGGTGATTAATACTACGCAAACCAGCTTCTGTTGCCACCATTCGGGCAAAGGAATGAGGTACTGAAAATACTGCGAAAAACCTATGGCGCCCGATGCTACTACCAAGGGTGCCTGTATAGCAGTTTGCCAGGTATATAAGAAGGCGAATAGTTTGCCATATTTCTTGCCAAAGATTATTTTCAGAAACTGATAACTACCACCTGCTTCGGGATAAGCCGCGCCTAATTCGCTCCACACAAAACTGTCGAGCAATGCGAGCAATGCTCCCAGCAACCATGCCATTAAAGCATTCTTTCCGGGCATCAGTTGCATGATGAGTGGGAGGGTAACAAAGGGGCCGATGCCCACCATGTCGATCATATTGAGCGAGACTGCTTCGGTGAGTCCTAATCTTCGTTGTAAGCCTTGTGGAGTAGTACTCATTAATACTTTAATTCGGGATAATGATTAATGGTTATCAGACGGAAAAGCTCGGTTGTTTTTGGCAATGATGTAGCAGGATTAATACCATAATAATAGAAGTGTTCATAGTCCCCCTTTCCTGCTGCCAGTTGCATAGTGCCCTGCGATTTATGTTCGGCAATTTCCCAGTTGGCTATGATATGATAATCCAGCACATGCTTGAATCCGAACTTCTGATTTCTGTCAAATTGAAATGGCGGAATACCAGTAGTTAGTTTAGTTTCGGGATAACCTTCCAAACCAGTAAAAGTCTGCTTGGTAGTATCGCCAATGCTCTTTACATCCATACCCAGAATTACTGGCTTTTGAGTAGTTGGTAAATCGTTGATAGTTCTTAAAGCCATGATAGATGCAGCCTTGTGATGTGCATGGGTACCCGGCACCGGCAACAGACAAAAAACAAAATCATATTTATCCTTCGTCATGATTTCTGTAAGTCTTGTTTTAACCACCGATACATTCCAGAAAGTATCTAAAGGGGCATGAGGATTTAAACCATATTTTTCATCCAGCTGATCTAAAAAGAAAAAGTTGCGGATACCCAGCATCTTGCCTGCATTCATCAATTCTCTTTTGCGGATAGCAGGAAGGTATTGTCGGCCAATAGCCGGATCGGTAAGATCCATGCCATAATATTCGTTGCCCAAAGTAGAATACTTGTAACCACCTTCGCCATTGGTAATGCAAACCAGGTCTACCTTGGCTTTATAATCGTGGGCAAGTTTATATATAGTTCCCGCACAACCCGTTTCATCGTCGGGATGGGCAATTACAATCAGCACCTTTATATTGGTGGAATCAAGTTTCTGTGCAAACAATTGTGTATTGATCAGTATTAGTGATAGAAGGAATATCTTTTTCATAAATGTATATAATGCAAACAAAATTAAGGGGTTAGGAATAATGGTATAAAAGAATGACAGAAGCATAACAATACCCAAAAGAAAAGGGTAATCAAAAAATGCCTTATGTGCATGAATATTCAACCCCTTTAGGGCTGTATATTCCTTTCTATGCATTTCATGCATAGCTATTCATATTTAATCCCTTCGGGATTATGCCTAAGTAGGCTGTTAGGATGATTGTTGGTTAATACTTATTACCTAATACTTATTACTTAACAACTATTTCCTAATCAATACTCCAAAAGAAATGGCTAATCATTTTTGAATACGCTTCTGCAATCATCAATATCAAATAATAAAAACTTAATTGAACAATCAGCATGTCCCTGAAAGGGACAAATATGAATAGCCTTATGTGCAACATATGGTTAAGAAATATAAAACACATTCAAAACCCCAACGGGGTTTAACTTTACCATACATGAGCACCTATACACAAATCTTGTATCAGATTGTTTTCAGTACAAAATACAGGGGCAATACATTAACAAAAGAAGATAGAAAAGATTTCTATAAATATATATGGGGTATTCTGGAACAGAAAAAATGTCATTTGTATCGCATTAATGGAACGGAAAATCATATTCATATTCTTACGCATCTTCATCCTTCTATTGCCCTTTCTGAATTAGTAAAAGACATAAAAGTTGCGGGTTCGAAGTTTATTAAAGAAAAGAAATTATTTCCTGAATTTAATGGATGGCAGGTTGGATACGGTGCTTTTACATATTCAATTGGTAAAAAAGATGCTTTAATTGAATATATAAAGAACCAAGAGGAACATCATAGAATATTGACATTCGAAGAAGAATATAAAGCCCTTTTAAAAGAACACAATATAGAGTTTGATGATAAGTTTATTTTTTACATGGATTAAAATCATGTTGCATATTCAACCCTTTCAGGGTTGTGATTAAAATATTATTTTTCTATGCATTTCATGCATAGCTATTCATATTTAATCCCTTCGGGATTATGCCAGGGTATACCTTTAGGTTGATTATTACTTAATACTTATTACTTAATCAATACCCAAAAGAAAAGGGTAATCATTTCTGATTACCCTTCCTACTTACTCACTCTATTAACAAAACAAAAAATTAATATCTGTATAGCTCAGGCTTAAATGGTCCTGCAACAGGAATACCTAAGTAAGCTGATTGATCAGCAGTTAATACATCTAATTCAACACTGATTTTGCTTAAATGTAATCTTGCTACTTTCTCATCAAGGATTTTTGGTAATACATAAACCTTGTTCTCATAAGCAGCACCATTAGTCCAAAGTTCTAATTGAGCTAAAGTCTGGTTAGTGAAAGAGTTACTCATCACAAATGATGGGTGACCAGTAGCACAACCAAGGTTTACTAATCTACCTTCAGCAAGTACAATCACATCATGACCATCTACATTGTAGATATCCACTTGTGGTTTTACGGTATCCTTAGTATGACCATAGTTAGTATTTAACCAAGCCATATCGATTTCGATATCGAAGTGACCAATGTTACAAACGATAGTCTTATCTTTCATAGCTTTGAAGTGTTCGCCTCTGATGATATCTCTACAACCTGTAGTAGTAACCACGATATCAGCTTCAACTATAGCGTTCTCCATTTTCTTAACTGCAAATCCGTCCATAGCAGCTTGTAAAGCACAGATAGGATCGATTTCGGTAACGATAACTCTGCAACCAGCACCTAATAAAGAAGCAGCAGAACCTTTACCTACATCACCATAACCAGCAACAACAGCTACTTTACCAGCCATCATTACATCTGTAGCACGACGGATAGCATCAACTAAACTTTCTTTACAACCGTATTTGTTATCAAACTTAGATTTAGTAACAGAATCGTTTACATTGATAGCAGGAATATGTAAAGTACCATTTGCCATTCTTTCGTATAAACGGTGAACACCAGTAGTAGTTTCTTCACTCAATCCCTTGATGTGCTTGATTAATTCAGGGTATTTATCAAAAACGATGTTGGTTAAATCACCACCATCATCCAGGATCATATTCAAAGGACGATCTTCGCTACCGAAGAATAAAGTTTGTTCTATACACCAGTCAGCTTCTTCCAGAGTTTCCCCTTTCCATGCAAATACAGGAACGCCAGTTGCAGCAATAGCAGCAGCAGCATGATCTTGTGTAGAGAAGATATTACAAGAGCTCCATTTAACTTCAGCTCCTAAAGCGGTTAATGTTTCGATTAACACAGCAGTCTGAATGGTCATGTGCAGACAACCTGCAATTCTAGCACCTTTCAATGGTTGAGAAGGTCCGTATTCAGCTCTTAAAGCCATAAGACCTGGCATTTCTGCCTCTGCAAGACGAATTTCTTTACGTCCCCACTCTGCTAAGCTGATATCAGCTACTTTGTAAGCAAGAGAAAAATCAATTGAATTAGCAATTGTACTCATTTTGTTATTTATTTTAATTATGCAAACATACATTTGTAGGATAAATTTCTGCAACATATTTAAAATACAGAATAAATTCCCTTTATTTTGTGGTATTATAGAATAATTCATTAATTTACTATGGCTAAAGCTACCAAAACAGAACAAACAACTACCACCGCATCTGTAGATGAAAAAGATATTGCCATACTTCGCATGTTGCAGAAGAATGCCAAAGCTACTGTACAGGAAATAGCTGCTCAGGTTCATTTAAGTACTACACCTGTTCATGATCGTATAAAAAGAATGGAACAGAATGGGGTTATCAAGCAGTATGTAGCGCTGGTAGATAAGAGTAAAATTAATAAAGGGCTGATGGTGATCTGTTATGTTTCCTTAAAAGAACATAGCAAGATGGCAGGAGGGAAGTTTATCAAGAATATAATGGATATGCCCGAAGTTCTGGAGTGTTATAGCATTAGTGGAGAGTTTGATTTTATGCTGAAAGTGCTTACCGAAAATATGGATACTTATTACAACTTTCATGTAAACAAATTGAGTCAGGCCGAGAACTTAGGACATGTACAGAGTGTGTTTGTAATGGGGGTGGTAAAGGAAACGCATGTGATGGTTTAAATACAAGGCACAAAGGCAACCAGGCACTTAGGCACAAAGTGAGTACAAATACAAGGCAACGAGGCAATAGGCAAGGAGGCAAGAGTTAATACAAGGCACAAAGGCAACGAGGCACATAGGCACATAGGGAATACAAATACAGTTACTAGTTACTGGTTACCGGTAACTGGAAACTAGTAACCTGCAACCTTCCTATTCCTCCCTTTCTCTTTTCTCTGCGGCGAATGTATTTGTATTCAATTCGCTAATTCGTTAATCCGCCAATTCGCTAATTTAAAAGAAGATGACTCATTCCAACCTGTGCCAGTCCTATCACTCCACCGGCTAATAATAGTATTAATAGAAAGCGGAAGGATTGTTGTTTTACTATTTGGGGGATACTGGCTACTAGGGTCTTTTCTATTGTTTCTTTTATCTGATCGTTCAGGCTACTGTTATTAAGGATATTTTCTTGTACATATTTCTCCATAAACATCGGGAAGATTACTTCCACTTCACTTACAAATATTTCTTTTAACTGATTAATGGTACGGTCGCCAATAAACATGGATATCATGGGCATCTGTGCCGGAAGTTTTTCACGAAGGAACTTCTCTACCTCTTCTTCCATCATTGGTCTGATCTTTTCTACGGTATTTTGATTAGTGATGCTGGCGACTAACTTAGGACCATTTTCTTTTAATTGGTTTTGCAGACTGTTGCTAATTTTTTCGGCAATACCAGCTATCCAGCCTTTTTGGATAGTACCCATCCAGGAGTAAGGTAGCATGGTAGCATTGATGGCAATTAGTAATAGAATGCCGATTAACAAAAGTATTATAGAAGGCAGCAAAAAGATAATCCAGTAGTTTGTATGACACATAGTAGTAATAAAAAAGTCTTGTAAATATTGATTTACAAGACTTTTATTTTTATTGAGGGAGAATGAGGGGTCTCGAACCCCCGACCTCTAGTGCCACAAACTAGCGCTCTAACCAACTGAGCTACAATCTCCGTTCGGGCTGCAAAAATAAGAGAATAGTTTACTTTACAAAATACA